>JBKJQU010000209.1:0-6690 GCA_046594995.1 Aestuariivirga sp. | reverse complement strand
GGCGAGTTTCGCTTGTCTGGCCATGACTGTCTCGTAGGGCGGCGGCGGGGTCTTTTGCAAGAGACTTTCGCATCCGCAAATTGAGGGGCGTGTTGCAGAAACTGCGGTATCACTCTATCAATTTACCGATGGCCAAAGTCACTATCCAGGATGTGGCCCGCGTGGCGGGCGTGAGCGTGGCAACCGTCGACCGGGTGCTGAACCGGCGGCCGGGGGTGCGGGGCGTGACAGTCACCAGGGTCGAGGGCGCGATCCGCGATCTCAATTACCAGCCGGACCGTATCGCGGCCCGCCTGGCGCGTTCCCGCGAATACCGCTTCTGCTTCGTGCTGCCGGATCGTTCCGGCGATTTCTGGGAGCGCATCAACGAGGAAGTGCGCACCATGGCCGAGCGCATGGCGGGTGAGCGCGTCTCGATCTCGATCAAGCGGGTGGACGTGTTCGATGGCGAGCTTCTGGCCGCGACGCTCGATTCGATCGGCGATGTGCATGATGGCGTGGCGGTGGCGGCACTCGATCATCCGGCGGTGCGGGAAGCCATCAATTCGCTGGCGGCGCGGGGCGTCACCGTGGTGTCGCTGGTGTCCGACGTTCCGGGCTCGAAGCGGGTGCATTACGCCGGGATCGACAATTCCTCCGCCGGGCGCACGGCGGCAAGCCTCATGGGGCGCTTCCTGAGAGGGCTCAATGGCAAGGTGGGGCTGATCGCCGGCTCTTTGGCGCTGCGCGACCATATCGAGCGCCAGTTCGGCTTCGAGCAGGTGCTGGCGCACGAGTATCCCAATCTGAAGGTGCTGCCCGTTCGCGAGTCGCGCGACGACTGGCGGAAGCTGGAAGACATGACGGCCCAGCTTCTGGCCGAACACCCGGACCTGCTGGGCATCTATAATGTGGGTGGTGGTACGCGCGGCATCGTTTCGGCGCTGGAAGCTTCTGGCCGTGCGAAGGATGTGGTGCTGCTGGCCCATGATTTGAGCGACTCGAACCGCAAGGCGCTGATCCGCGGCACCATCGACGCCGTCATCAACCAGGACCCCGGCCATGAGGTGCGGAGCGCCGTGCGCGTGCTGATCGCCAAGGCCGACAACGTGCCCCTGATCGAAAGCCAGGAACGCATCCGTATCGATATTTTCCTGCGGGATAATTTGCCTTAAGTTTTCCCTCTCCCCTTGCGGGAGAGGGTGTCATGCGAAACGCATGACGGGTGAGGGGAATGTTAAAGAAACCCCTCATCCGGCGCGTTCCGCGCCACCTTCTCCCGCAAGGGGAGAAGGGCCATCACACCGAACCTCCCGCCCCGCCGAATGACAGGCTGAGGAACTCGTGAAACGTGCGGGTGGCCGGCGCCTGCGGGCGGGTGTGATTCCACGCGAGGCCCACGTCCATCGTCGGGATATCGGCCACCACGTTGCGAAGCTCGATCCGCTGGCCTTCGAGCGACCAGGGCCGGTAGACCATGTCGGAGAGGATGGTGATCCCCATCCCGTCCGCCACCATGCTGCGCACGGCTTCGACTGACGATGTCTTGAACACGATGTTGGGGCGGAGGCCCGTGGGCTTCCAGTAGCGTGACGCGGTCTGGTTCGCTTCGTCCACGGTGAGCATCACATAGGCCTCGCCCGCAATGGAATCGAGCGTGATGGTGTCGGCTGACAGCAGGGGATGCTCGACCGGAAGCCACAGGCGGCGGCGCGAACGGATCAAGGTTTCATAGGCCAGCCGCTTCTTGTCCTGCAGGTTCGATACCAGCATGACGGCCAAGTCGAGCGTTCCCTCTTTCAGGCCGGACTCGATCGCGTTGCGCGGCAATTCATAGAGTTCCGCCTTGATGCGCGGATAGCTGCGGGCAAAGCGCGTATAGTGGCGCGGCAGGAAATAGCCAGCGACCGTATAGCTCACCCCGATCCGCACCGTGCCGCTGATGGCGGTATCCTCGGTGAGCGGTGCATGCTGGGCGGCGTTCACCGCCGCCATGATGTTGCGCGCATGCTGCAGGAAGCGCGCACCCTCCGCCGTCAGCGACACGCCGGACGGAAGGCGCTTGAATAGCGCTACGCCCACATCATCCTCCAGCTGCTTGATGGAGGCGGTGACGGCGGATTGTGATACATTGAGGGCCATGGCCGCCTGGCTCACCTGGCCGGCATCCGCCGTGGCAATGAAATAACGCACCTGCTTGAGGGAGAGCGTCATTATCTGATTTTCCGATACTGCGATGCAGTTTTTCTGATTTTACAATAATCGAGGGTTGCCGCAAGCTGAGTTCCAACAAAAGCGCAAAGCGCTGGACTACAGGGCAGGGAGGTTGCGGTGACACTGATCAACTGTGACATGGGCGAGGCTTTCGGCCTCTACAAGATGGGCGACGACAAGGGGCTGATGCCCCTGATTGACGTTGCCAACGTGGCTTGTGGCTTCCATGCCTCCGATTTCAACCACATGCGGAAAACCGTCCAGCTTGCCAAGCAACATGGCGTGAAGGTGGGGGCGCATCCCTCCCTCCCGGATCTGCAAGGCTTCGGCCGGCGCGAAATGAAGATCGGCCGCGAGGAACTGACGAACTGCATCATCTATCAGGTGGGCGCTTTGAAGGGTTTCCTCGATGCCGAGGGCATGGTGCTCAACCACATCAAGCCGCATGGCTCGCTCTATGGCATGGCGGCGCGGATGGAAGAGATGGCGCATGCCGTGTGCGATGCGGCGGATGTGTTCAAGGTGCCGCTGATGGGCATGATCAACACCTTCCACGAAAAGGTCTACACTGCGCGCGGCCACAGATTCATTGCCGAGTTCTACGCCGATCTCGACTACCGCGACGACGGCAGCCTCATCATCACCATGGAGCACGATGCGAAGGATGCTCTCGCCGCTGCCGCACTCTGCGTGCGCGCCATTCGCGAAGGCAAGGTGAGGGGCGTGGGCGGCAAGGACGTGGATGTTCGCGCCGATGCCATCTGCGTGCATTCCGACACGCCCAATGCGGTGGAAATCGCACATGCCGTGCGCGAAGCCGTAAAACCCTATCTCGACGCCGCCTGATTTCTTCACGAGGACATTGCCATGGCCCAGTTGCTCTCGCCCCTTCCCGGAACCTTCTACAGGAGGTCCGCGCCCGACAAGCCATCTTACAAGGAGGACGGCGACATCGTGGCCGAGGGCGATGTGATCGGACTCATCGAGGTGATGAAGTCGTTCAACGAGGTGAAGGCCGACGCATCCGGCAAGATCACCTTCGTGGCCGAGAACGAAGAGCCCGTGATGGCGGGCCAAGTGCTGGCCGAGATCGGCTGACGACATGCCCGTGGCGCCAGCCCTCATCCGGCCTTCGGCCACCTTCTCCCATCTGCGACGGGAGAAGGCGCTGGAGCCGCGAGTGCCTTCTCCCGTGCGAAGCATGGGAGAAGGTCCCAACAGGGGGATGAGGGCTCCTTCAGCTGGCCGCAAAAGAAAGTTGGCGTCGTCATGACGATCACCAAGCTCCTCATTGCCAATCGGGGTGAGATCGCGGTTCGCATCATCCGCGCCGCGAAGGAGCTTGGGATCAGGACGGTGCAGGTGCACTCGGCGGCTGACGCCGAATCTCTCGCCGTGAAGATGGCGGACGAGGCGGTAAACATCGGCCCGCCGCATGCCGCGAAATCTTATCTCAACATCGAGAACATCCTGAAGGCTGCAAAGGACACGGGTGCCGACGCCGTGCATCCGGGCTATGGCTTCCTCGCCGAGAACGCGGGCTTTGCCGATGCGGTGAAGGCTGCGGGGCTGATCTTCGTCGGGCCCGATGGCAACGCGATCCGCGTGATGGGCGACAAGGTTGCGGCGCGTGTTGCGGCGGAAGCCGCGGGCGTTCCCGTGGTTCCCGGTTCCGATGGCCGCATCGATGATCCCGAACAGGCGAAAGCCATTGCCCTGGCAATCGGATTTCCGGTGATGATCAAGGCAGCGGCCGGTGGCGGCGGGCGCGGCATCCGTATTGCGCATGACATGGGCGAATTTGAAACGCTGATGCCGCAGGCGAGTGCCGAGGCCAAGGCGGCGTTTGGCGATGGCGGTCTCTATATCGAGAAAGTGATCGAGAAGGCGCGCCACATCGAGGTTCAGATTCTGGGTGACGGACAGCGCGCAATCCATTGTTTCGAGAGGGAATGTTCGCTCCAGCGTCGGCGGCAGAAAGTGTGGGAGGAAGCGCCCTCCGCAGTGCTGCCGCAAGCTGTCCGCGAGAAGCTCTGCGCTTCCGCCGTGGCACTTGCCGAAGCCGTGAACTATCGCGGTGCCGGCACGATCGAGTATCTTTATGATGATGTGACGCATCACTACTACTTCATCGAGATGAACACCCGAATCCAGGTCGAGCATCCGGTGACGGAGATGATCACCGGCCTCGATCTTGTGCGCGAGATGATCCGCATCGCCGGTGGCGAACCGCTGCGCTATGGGCAAGATGACGTGCACATGAAGGGCCACGCCATCGAGGTGCGCATCAACGCGGAAGACCCTTCGAAGAATTTCATGCCGGCGCCGGGGACCGTCACCTCGCTCCGCGTACCCGGCGGGCCGGGCACGCGCTTTGATACGATGCTCTATCAGGGCTATCAGGTTCCGCCCTTCTATGACTCGCTGCTGGGCAAGCTCATCGTGTGGGACGAGACACGCGAGGCGGCGATCAACCGGATGATCCGCGCGCTTGACGAACTCGACGTGGGCGGCTTGAAGACGACGAAGCCCTTGCACCAGCTGCTGGCCACGGATGGCAATGTGCGCGCGGCCGATTTCCACACGCGCTGGCTTGAGCCTTGGCTTGAAGCCAATGCGCATAAACTCATTTCATGAAGGAGATGGCGCTGACATGAAGACACGATACTCATACGGGGGCGACGAGCACATCTTCATCGAAAGCGATGAAGAGATGTCGCTCGAAGCGTTCTTCCATTCATTGTCGCTGTGCACGGCGGTGAAGAAGGCGAAGATCAAGGGCGTGACGGAAATCTGCCCGGCCAATGCCTCCGCGCAGATCAAGTTCAATCCGGACATCATCAAGCCGTCCGACATGATGCGCGAGATCAAGGCGATCGAGAAGCAGGCGACGAAGGTGAAGCCCGTCATCAAGTCTCGCATCATCGAGATTCCGGTGCTCTACAATGATCCATGGACGCATGAAACTCTGATGCGCTTCCGCGAGCGCCACCAGGACCCGAAATCCACCGATATCGAATATACCGCGCGCATCAACAACCTCGATGGCGTCGACGGTTTCGTGAAGGCGCATTCGGGCGCGCCCTGGTTCGTCTCGATGGTGGGCTTCGTCGCGGGTCTGCCGTTCCTCTACCAGATGGTGGACCGGCAGCGGCAGATCCAGTCGCCCAAATATCTCCGCCCCCGCACCGATACGCCGAAGCTGACAGTGGGCCATGGCGGCTGCTTCGGCTGCATCTATTCGGTGCGAGGAGCTGGCGGATACCAGATGTTCGGCATCACGCCTGTGCCGATCTATGACCCCAATCAGAAGATCAAGCACCTGCGAGATTTCATGTGCCTGTTCAAGCCGGGTGACATCGTGAAGTGGAAGCCCATCGACCGCGAGGAATATGACGACACGGTCGCCGCCGTCGAGAAGGGCAAATTCAATCTGAAAATGAAGGACGTGACCTTCGACCTCGCCGAATTCCAGAAGGACATGGATGGCTACAACGCCAAGCTGATGGGGGTGCTCAATGGCCGTTAAAGTCATCAAGCCGGGCCTTTCCACCACGGTGCAGGATCTGGGCCGCCCGGGCTATTACAACATCGGCATTCCGATTTCGGGCGGCATGGACCGGATGGCGCTGAAGGCAGCGAACCTGCTCGTCGGCAACAAGGAAGGCGCTGCCGTTCTCGAGGCCGTGTTCATGGGCCCCGAACTGAAGTTCACGGAGGACGCGACCGTCGCCGTGACCGGCGCGGAGCTGCCGCCGAAGGTGAACGGCGAGCCGCGCGAGACCTGGACCTCGTTCAAGGTGAAGAAGGGGCAGACGCTCTCCTTCGACTTCCTGAAAAAAGGTGCGCGCGCCTATATCGCCATCTCCGGCGGCATCGACGTGCCGGTGGTGCTGGGTTCGCGCTCGACCTATACGCTGGGTGCATTGGGCGGCTTCAAGGGCCGCAAGCTGGAAGCGGGCGACAAGCTGCCCGTGGGCAAAGGCCGCGCGGCGAAGGAAGGCCGCACCATTCCGGAAAAACTCCGGCGTATCTCCACAATGCTTGCCGAACTCCGCATGCTGCCGGGCCTCTATTATCACCGCATCACCGCTGAGGCCGGAAGGCATTTCTTCGAGGATACGTGGAAGGTGGCGCCCGAGGCCGACCGCATCGGCTATCGCTTCAAGGGCGGCAGGCCCATCGAATTCGTTCCGCGCGAGCCACCCTTTGGAGCGGGCTCGGACCCTTCCAACATCGTCGATGCCTGCTACCCTTACGGCTCAGTCCAGATCCCCAGCGGCACAGAACCGATCGTGCTCCATCGCGATGCCGTGTCGGGCGGCGGCTATTTCATGGTGGGTGCGGTGATCTCCGCTGACATGGACCTGATCGGGCAACTGCAACCGCACACCCCTGCGAAATTCGTGGAAGTGACCATGGCGCAGGCGCTGAAGGCCCGGAAGGACCAGGCGAAGCTCTATGAGAGACTGAAGGCTTCACTGTGAAGATGCCAGA
>JBKJQU010000179.1:0-2706 GCA_046594995.1 Aestuariivirga sp. | reverse complement strand
AGGACGGCTTCTTCTGGCTCATCGGCCAGGGCGGCTATGGCATCCAGTCCTCGCCCGCGCTGTCACGCCTCGCAGCGGCACTGGTGCGGCAGGAGAAGCCACCATCCGACATCATGGGCGGGGGACTGGGGCTGGGCGAGATTTCGCCGGGTCGTTTCGGCTGATAGAGCCCTCATCCCCCTGTCGGGACCTTCTCCCATGGCCTTGCCACGGGAGAAGGCGGATCGGCTCTAGCGCCTTCGCCCGTTCGAAGAATGGGAGAAGGTGGCCGACAGGCCGGATGAGGGCCCTTACTCAGCCAGCAGCGGAAACTCCGGCGCGTCCATCACGGCACCATGGGCCAGCGACACGCCACGGAAAGGCGGCGAGGTGTTGATCCCCTCGCGCTTTGCATAGCGCACATTTTCGCCCATGAGCCTGAGCGAAAACGCCCGGCGCTGCTCAACCTTCGAGGTGTTGGCGGGCGCGCCATGGAGCGTGAGGTAATTGAAGGCGACCGCATCGCCCGGCTCCAGCGCCCAGCCCAGCACCTCATAGGTGTCGCGGTTGCCGTTGATGTCCGGCACGGGCTCCAGCCCGTCATTCTCGTTCAGGGCCGTCTTGTTGAAGCGCTCGGGCCGGAAATACTTCCCCCACTTGTGCGAGCCTTTCACGAATTCCAGCGTGCGCTCGCGCGGCACGCAATCGAGCGGTACCCAGAGTGAAACCGTGTCGGTGCCATCCACGCAATAATACGGCTGGTCCTGGTGCCAGGGTGTTGCAACATCCGCTCCCGCCTCCTTCACCAGCACATGCTCATGAAACAGCCGCACGGACTTCGACCCCATCAGCTCGCGCCCGATTTCGGCGGCCTTCGAGGTGAAGATGAAATCCCGGTATTCGGGGATCCTGTCCCAGTTGCAATAATCGCCGAAAAACCGGCCGGAGCCGTTCTGGCCCTGGTAGATTTTCACGTCAGCGGAAGGCTCCGCCATATTGCGGGCAACACCTGCCTGCAGCTTCTCGATCCAGTCGGCGAAAAACCCGCGCAGCACGCAGGCGCCGTCACGCTGGAAATCTTGAACGGTTTCGTCGGTCAGAAGGCGGTGGCGCATGGCATTCTCCATATGGCATCAGAATATGTCCAACCTGCCATCCCGCACCAGCGGCTTTTGCTCATGCCCGCCGCGAATTTTGATCAACCGGAAAAAACGTGCTTAAGTGCTGCCACGCCCTCGTGGGCGGGTAAAAAATATCAGGGAGTTACCTATGAAATTCAAAACACTCTTCGGCGCGGCGCTGATGGCCTCCACCATGCTGGTGGCCGGCGCGGCCAATGCCAAGACGCTGGTCTATTGCTCGGAAGGCTCGCCGGAAAACTTCTCGCCGTCCATGAACACCACGGGCACCAGCCTCGATGCGGCCCGCCCCGTCTATAACAAGCTGGTGCAGTTCACGCCCGGCACCACCACGGTCGAGCCGGGCCTGGCCGAGAGCTACACCGTCGCCGACGACGGCAAGACCATCACCTTCAGGCTGCGCGCCGGCGTCAAGTTTCACTCGGGCGTCAACGGCTTCACGCCCACCCGCGACCTGACCGCCGAGGACGTGATCTGGTCCTTCGAGCGCATGTGGAAGGCCGAGCATCCCTATGCCAAGGTCTCCGGCGGTGCCTATGACTATTTCAATGACATGAGCATGCCCGACCTCCTCGCCTCGATCGAGAAGGGCGCGGATGACCTGACCGTCGTCATGAAGCTCAACAAGCCCAACGCGCCGATCATGGCGAACCTCGCCATGGATTTCGCCACCATCCACTCGGCGGAATATGCGAAGTTCTTGCTCGACAAGGGCACTCCTGAGCAGTTCGACCAGATCCCGGTTGGCACAGGTTCGTTCTCCTTCGTCGCCTACCAGAAGGATGCCGTCATCCGCTTCAAGGCGTTCGAAGGCTGGGCCGGAAAGCCCAAGGTCGACGACCTTGTCTATGCGATCACGCCCGATGCGACCGCGCGCTACGCCAAGCTTCAGGCCAATGAATGCCAGGTCATGGGTTACCCCAACCCGGCCGATCTCGCCGCGATGAAGCAGAACGCCGACATCCAGGTTCTGGAACAGGCCGGCCTCAACATCGGCTATCTTGCATTGAATGCGCAGAAGCCGCCCTTCGACAAGGTGGAAGTCCGCAAGGCCATCGCCATGGCGATCGACCGTGACTCGATCCTGCAGGAAGTCTACCAGGGTGCCGGCCAGAAGGCCAAGAATCCGATCCCGCCGACCATGTGGTCCTACGACGACTCGACGGTTGACTATGAATACAACCCCGAGAAGGCGAAGGAAATGCTGAAGGCGGCGGGCGTTGAGAACCTCGCCACCGACTTGTGGTGGATGCCGGTACAGCGCCCCTACAACCCCAATGCCAAGCGCATGGCGGAAATGATGCAGGCGGATCTGGCCAAGGTCGGCATCAACGCCACGCTCGTCTCCTACGAGTGGGGCGAATACCGGAAGCGCCTGCAGGCTGGCGAACACCAGATGGGCCTTCTGGGCTGGACTGGCGACAATGGCGATCCGGATAACTTCTTCTTCCTCGCCGGCTGCGACAAGGATGGCAAGCCCGCCGCCCAGAATCTTGGCAAGTTCTGCGACGCCACGTTCAACGCGGACATGATGAAGGCGCGCACGCTCACCGACCAGGCCGAGCGCACCAAGCTGTATCAGGAGATG
>JBKJQU010000100.1:0-4483 GCA_046594995.1 Aestuariivirga sp. | reverse complement strand
CTTGTCCCAGACAATGAGGTTCTTGAGGGCGTCATAGGCCTTGGCTCCCGCCTCCTGCACCTCCGCCATATGGCGCCAATCCATGCAGATGAAGTGGATCGAGCCTTCGGCACTGTGATCGGCCAGATTGCGGAAGGCGGTCTCGAGGAACGTCGTGAACTGCGCTCTGCTCATCTCACCAGAGGCCATGGCGAACTCACGGTGCTGGACTTTGCCGAGGCCTGAGACGTGACCGTCGATCGGCACATTGTAGGGTGGATCGGTGAACACCATCTGCGCCGTCTCACCCGCCATGAGGGTTGCAACGGTCTCGGGCGACAGGGAATCCCCGCAAATCAGCCGGTGCGGGCCGAGCCGCCAGATATCACCTGGTTGTGTAACGGTAGGTCCATCACCAAGCGGAGGCAGGATCTCATCCTTCGGGGAGGACGGCTCTTCGACCACCAGCCCCTCGATCAGCCCGTCGACCTCGGCAATGGTAAAGCCGGTGAGCCCCATGTTAAAGGCCGGATCGAGGACGGCAAGCTCCTGCAATTCAAGCGCCAGGAGCGCTTCATCCCAGCCGGCATTCAGCGCCAGCTTGTTGTCGGCCAGGATATAGGCCTTCTTCTGGGCCGGCGTCATGGCCTCGAGTCGGACGCAGGGCACGGTGTTCATCCCTAACACTTGTGCCGCGGCCAGGCGGCCATGTCCCGCAAGGATCATGTTGCTGGCATCGATGAGGAGGGGACTGGTGAAGCCGAATGTCCTGATCGAGTCGGCGATCTGCCGAACCTGCTTGCGGGAATGGGTGCGGGCATTGCGCGCGTAGGGCTTGAGAGCCCCAAGGGGCAGGTAGTCGATGGTCAGGTCAGTCGTATGAAGCCATCCTTGTGCAATTATCTCTGTCGGTCTCCCTTCCAGGTATTGGTGACAGCGCCGATCTTGGTCATCCGGCGGTGTTCGTGTTATGTTCAAATAGCTGCAAAGGCGAAGTAATTCAATAGGTGGTTCTGACCCAACGAAAGAACACAACATGTTGTGTTATTTCTGCAACACATGATTGCGGAACATGGTGAGCAGGCATTCCTCTGTTCCTGAGGAACATCATCCCTGTTCCGCGAACTCCGCTCCCTGATCCGCGTGATGAAATTCCCTGTTATAAAAACCAGGGAATTGTGGTCTAAAGCATTGATATACGGGACTGATTCAAAGACCTTACCAGCTGTCAGTAGCCGAAATCACCAAAATTCCCTGTAAATTCCCTGTAAATTGGCAAAACAGACAAGAGACGAGTTCGCACCTGACTGCGTCCACCACCACGCTCTATCCTGATGCACAAAGGCCTGTTACTGCGCGAGGAAGCCGCCATCGACCGGCAGCGTGTGCCCCGTCACCATCGCTGCGGCGCCGCAGCTCAGGAAATGGATCGCGGCAGCCACTTCCTCCGGTTCAGCGAGGCGCCGCAATGGCGTCATGGATTCGATCCTTTCCACCAGTTCGGGCTGGCTGAGGATCGGCGCGATGAAAGCGGTGCGGACATAGGTTGGAGCCACTGCATTAACCCTGATTCGGTGCGGCGCCCATTCGACCGCCAGTGCGCGCGTCATGTTGACCACCGCTCCCTTGGTGGTCTGATACGAAATATTGGGATAGAGCCCGCCGCCCGAAAGTCCCATGATCGACGCGACGTTGACGATCGAACCGCCCCCGCCGCGCGAAATCATATGGCGCGCTGCAGCTCTGGCACAGAGGAACACCGCTGTCATGTTGATGTCGACAACGCGCTGCCAATCGGACGCAGAAAGCTCGACGGCGGCCCGCCTGATCGCCAGCCCGGCGTTGTTCACAAGTATATCGATGTGGCCAAATCGTTTGACCATATCGGAAAAGAGCAGTTCTACGGCTTGCTCATCAGTCACATCGAGACTGGTGGCTAGAGCCGAGCCGCCATCGGCTACGATCTCAGAGGCTGTTTCCTCCGCCGACACGCTGTTGATATCAGCTATCATGACGTCGGCACCCGCGGCGGCCAGCAGAATTGCGGTGGATCTTCCAATGCCGCTGCCACCTCCGGTCACAACCGCGGACTGACCTTTCAGCTGATAGAGTTCAAGAATGCTGTTGCTCACTGCTGGCGCTCCTCTGTTGCTGGAAAACGTCAAAGCACCCGGTCGACGGCATCCTTAAGTCTCGCGACTGTACCTGCAACATCCTTGAGCTTGTCGATACCGAAGAGGCCGATGCGGAAAGTCTTGAATTCCGGGCCTTCACCCACCTGCAGCGCAACACCGGCGGCGATCTGCACACCTTCGCCCACGAACTTCTTGCCGTTCTGTACATCGGGGTCATCGGTATAGGAGACGACGACCCCGGGAGCGGCAAATCCATCGGCAGCGACCGACACGATGCCCTTCGCGGCCAGCATGGCGCGAACGGCATTGCCCAGGTCCCATTGCGCCTGCTTCAGCGTGTCGAAGCCAATGTCTTTGGCTTCGTTCATCGCATCGCGGAAGCCGACCAGCGCATCGGTCGGCATCGTGGCGTGGTAGGCATGACCGCCAGCCTCATAGGCCGCCATGATGGCGCGCCATTTCTTGAGGTCGATGGCAAAGCTGTTCGAAGCAGTCTGCTCAAGGCGTTCCTCCGCGCGTTTCGAAAGCATGACGAGTCCGGCAGATGGCGAGGCGGACCAACCCTTTTGAGGAGCAGAGATCAGTACATCGACACCCGTCTTCTCCATGTCCACCCAGACCGTGCCGGATGCGATGCAGTCGAGCACCATGAGGGCGCCAACGCTATGGGCCGCCTCTGCCATCGCGGTGATGTAGCCATCGGGCAGGATCAGCCCGGCAGAAGTTTCCACATGTGGAGCGAAGACGACATCGGGCTTTTCTTCGCGGATTTTCGCGGTCACTTCCGCGATGGGTGCGGGAGCATAGGGCGAGCGCGCCGAATTGCCGGTTTGCCGCGCGTTGACGACGGTCGTTTTCGCCGCAAACCCGCCCATGTCGAAAATCTGCGTCCAGCGGAATGAAAACCAGCCATTGCGCAGGATCAGCGCATGCTTGCCGTTGGCGAACTGCCGCGCCACGGCTTCCATGGCATAGGTGCCGCCGCCCGGCACGAGTGCCACGGCATTTGCTTTGTAAACGTCCTTCAGCATGGCGGAGATGTCGCGCATCGCCGCCTGATACTTCTTCGACATATGGTTCAGAGACCGGTCGGTGAAGACGACCGAGAACTCTTGCAGGCCATCGGGATCGATATCGGGGAGAAGTCCAGGCACAACAGGTTCCTATCAGGTCATTCGTTGCCGATCTTATAGCAATGAGGAGATATCGAAAGCCAGCCGGATCGGCGCCATTTCTCATTGCCCGCAAAGCTGTTTCGAGCTTCCTCTAAAATCCGGTATGACCCGGCGACGGCGCAGGGCGCGCTGACGCCGCCAATCTACCAGACTTCGTCGACACCGAGTTCGTGGATCTCTCCGATCCACAGGCGCTGGCACGAGCGGCGGAAAAGCCGTTCAACGCCGTATTCTTCGAAACGCCTGCCAACCCCAATCTGCGTGTCATCGATATTGCGATGGTGAGTGCCGCGGCGCGCAAGGCCGGTACCGTCATTCATTCGGCCACCAAATATCTGGGCGGGCATGGTGACTTGTTCGCAGGCATCGTGGTGGGCGAGGATGCGCAGGTGAAGAAAATCCGGCAGCACGGCCTGCGCTACTTGACTGGTGGAACGCTGACACCGCTAAATTCTTTCAGCCGTTCAGAGCAGACCTTGGGAATAGGCGACAAGTGCCAAGTAGGAGACGTGGTGCAGCAATTGATCGAGCGCGATCATCCACCAGAAATACGGCACGGCGATCGACCAGCCGAAATGCCGGACGATGTTCTCCTTGCTGTAATCGATATGATAATGGATCAGGAAATCAAGCGCGGCGAACAGCAGCGCGGTGCTCCAGTCGAAGCTGGCGGCGGCGAAAACCACGAAAGTGCCCATGCCGTGGATTGCGGAATGAAGAATTCCCAGCGGCCTGCTATAAATTCCCTTGGCGTGGACCATTTCCTTTGTCTGCAACGGACCGTCGCAGGCAAAGTGCTTGATCTGCAGCAGAAAGACAAGGAACAGGGCTGTTGCAGCAGGGCTCATTGCTTCGTCATTATGCAATTGGAAAAGGTTAGGCAACGCCGAACTTGGAGACTCGCCCCCCGCTTTCGGTTTCGTGAATGTGCGGGATTTGGGGGAGATTCATGTGCGCGGAATGTGCCAGATGCCTTGTGCGAATGACTTAGCCGTTTGCTTTCAGAAACGAACCAACCCACACGGTCAGTGCGGATACGGTTGCCGTCAGAGCCGTGCCCCAGGCCATGTCGATCACGGCGATCTTCGCGGTGAAGCCCTTGGCCACTGCGAGGTTGGTGAGATCATAGGTGCCATAGGCCATGAGTCCGACAACCGCGCCGTAGAACAGGGCTTGCGAGACGGACTGTGCCTG
>JBKJQU010000446.1:0-5774 GCA_046594995.1 Aestuariivirga sp. | reverse complement strand
GGCAAGCTTGTCATAATCGATGAGGTGGTTGTCCTCGCGCACCAAATAGGGCGCAACCTTGAACCACTTGCCCGACTGGTTGACGGGTGAGCCGTGTGTCAGGTGACCGCCGCAGGCGAGGTCGAGGCCCATATAGGTGTCGCCCGGCTGCAACAGCGCGAAGAACACGGCCTGATTGGCGGTGGCGCCGGAGTGCGGCTGCACGTTCGCATAGGAGCAGTTGAACAGTTCCCTGGCGCGCTCGATCGCCAGCGTCTCGGACACGTCGACATACTGGCAGCCGCCATAATAGCGGCGGCCCGGATAGCCTTCCGCATACTTGTTGGTCATGACCGAGCCCTGCGCCTCGAGCACGGCTTTCGACACGATATTCTCGGAGGCGATCAGTTCGATTTCGTGCTGCTGGCGGCCAAGCTCATTGGCAATCGCCCTGGCGATCTTGGCATCGGATTTTGCAAGCGTGTCGCTGAAGAAGCCCGGGAACAGCAGCTTCGGGCCTGCCGCCTTCGCTGCTACCTTGGCCACCGGCTTCTTCACCGGCTTTGCCTTGTTCCTGATCTGGGCCTTCACGGCCACCTTCGCCTTGGGCTTTGACTTCACCAGCGCCCTGGCGGGCTTTGCCGCCTTCTTCGCCGGTTTCTTCACCGATTTCTTCGCCATCTTGAACGTCCCCTCCACCACATTGCGAACTCTTACGTCAATCCGCACATGACAGATTGCCGAAATATCGTCCAGCTACATGTTTATGAGAATACGGGCCCGGCGAAGAGCGGCGGAACACTGGCTCAAACCGTCAAGCCCAAGCCCGGTGATTGCGTAAAACTCAATTTGCGGCGGCGGTCTTCTCAGGCTCGGGCTTGGCCGCCGGCTTCTTGGTGGCAGCGGCTGCCGGCTTGCATCCAGCCGGAAGCTTTCCATCAGCTCCGGCCTTGCAATCGCTGGCTGCGGGCCTCTTGACCGTCGCGGCTTTCTTCGCCTTGTCGGCCGGCTTCGCATCGGCCTTTGCAGCTACGATGGGCTTCTTCTTGGCAGCCACATCCTTGCCATCGGGATTCTTCGCGGCAACCTGCGCTTCGTCGGTCTTGAGAACCTTCTTGGCCTTGGCAGTTTTCGCGTTGGTCTTGGTCTTGTCAGTTGCCTTGGCCGCCTTTTTCTTGGCCAGCGGCTTCTTCTTGGCGCTCGTCAGGCTGTCGCCATCATCGGCATTCGCCATCAGGGCCGCAGGCGCGTTGTCCGGATTGCCGAAGAAAGGCTTTTTCGCTTTTTTGGCGACAAGCTTCTTCTTCGTGCTGTCCTTCGACTTGGCCTTGGTCTCAGTCTTGATCAGGGTGTCCTTAGACTTCGCGCTGGCCCTGCCGTCGCGGTTGAAGGGATTGTCCTTGTCATTGTTGCGGTTGCGGAACAGCGAGGCGAATCCGAAGGCTTCCGCCTCATCCACCGATTCCTGCGAGCGCGGAATCGGCTTCAGCACATAGCGCTTGCCGCCCATGGTTTCGCCCACCGGCAGCGGCTGGCCGACGATGAAGTCGGTCTTGTCGAGTTCATAGACGTCGGGACGGAAAGCGGCCACGCCCTCACGCGTGGGCCATGCCGTAAGGTATGCCACACGCAGCTGCGGCGCATTGGTGATCGTCGTATCGAGGCGTTCCTTGGTTTCGGCCAGCTCCGCGATGCGCGAGGCGTTGATCCCGTCCTGACCCTGCAGGATCCAGTTGATCAGCGTTGCCACCTTCTCGACGCGCACGCAGCCCGACGAATACAGGCGCTGGAAGCTGTTGAACAGCTGCGGTTCCGGCGTGTCATGCAAGTAGATGCCATGCGGGCTGGTGAATTCGATCTTGGCCGTGGCCATGGCGTTGCTGCCGCCTGGCTCCTGGCGGAAGTGATAGTCGTCCACGCGCGCGCGGCGCCAGTTGATGGAATCCGGATCGATCTCGGGGCCACCGACGCCCCTGAAGATCTTCATGTTCATCTCGTTCATGACCTTCGAAGCGCCCTTTGATGCCATGCGTGGCACGAGGTCCTTCTCGACGATGGAGGCCGGCGCGTTCCAGTAGGGATTGAAGCGCACGACGGTCAGCGGCGTCATCACCACGGGGGTCGGGCGCGACGGGCGGCCAACGATGGCGTTGTGGCGCGAGAACACGCGGCCGTCATTCACCGTCTCGATCTGCTGGGCCGGCACGTTGACGACCATATAGCGGCCGCTGAGGTCCTTGGTATATTCCGCGATGCGCGGAATATTGGCGCGGATCGTTGCGAGCCTGCGCTCGGCTGGCACGTTCAGCGCGGCCAGCGTCTGGCCATCCATCGCCCCCGTTGCGGCAAGGCCGTGATTGCGCTGGAAGCGCATCAGGGCATCCCCGGTGGCGGTGGTGAAGACCTGTGCAAACTCGCCTGCCGCGGCTTCATTGCGCAGGTAGCCTTCAATGTTGAGGCGCTTGTTGAGGGCGAGGACGGCGTTGCCCTCGGAACCCTTCTTCAAATTGCCGCCGGGCACCTTGGGCCAGCCGCCGGAAGCGGCGATCTGGGCATATTTGGCGGAGACGGCCTGCATGCTGGCCGAGCTGTCGGGCAGGAGGAAGGGGCTTACCGTGCCATCGGTGACGATCCCCGTCTCCGTTGCCGCCTTGCCGCCGGTACCCTGGGAATGCTGGGTGGTGGTGACACCGAGCGACTTGCTCTGCTTCTTCTTCCGCAGCTTGTTGAAGAGCGAGTCTTCGGCTTCCGCGTGAGAAATCGAGGGCAGCGCGACTGACGCACCAAACCCGACGAGTACCGCGAGAGAGGCCACCTGAAGCAACCGGCCAGACCGCAAAAGACCCCACAAAGCCATCGAAAACCTCACCACAACTGCCCGAACCAGACGATCGACAATCGCCACGCCGAAACCACAAGCCTAGCAGCAGGGCTTCGACTCGTCAAAACCCGGCCACATTGCCGCCATGAGAAGCCCGGCAATTGAGGCAAGAATGCGATGGAGCGTGATCAATTGGCAACCCCTGAAAACTTCTGAACCGCGCTGAGGCTTTTTCGCCACAGCGCGGTCCAGTTGCCATTTTGCAGGGGCAGGCTTCAGAGACGATAGAGAATCTGGTCGGTCCAGTAGCGCTCAAGGCGGGTCAGTGCCTTGTTGATGCGGTCGAGTTCTTCGGTGTTGAGGCCGACCACCTGCTCCACCGCCATCATCTGACGATTGTAGAGCGCATCGACCCGGTTGCGGATCGCCTGGCCCTTGGGCGTCAGGCGCACGCGCACCGAGCGCTTGTCGGTGGACGAGCGTTCGTGGTGCACATAGCCTGATTCCACGAGCTTCTTGAGGTTGTAGGAGACGTTCGACCCCTGATAATGACCACGGGTCTTCAGTTCGCCCGCCGTCAGTTCGGAATCGGCAATGTTGAACAGCAGCAGCGCCTGCACCGGGTTCACTTCCGGCTCGCCGTTGCGCTCGAAGTCATCCTTGATGACGTCGAGAAGGCGGCGATGCAGCCTTTCGATCAAGTTGAGAGCTTCGAGATATTTCGGCTTGACCGGGTTACGAACAGTCTCAGCCACTTGCGGGCGCAATGCCCCCATCACTTCAGTACGCATGTTTTTCCACCTTACCCTTGAAGCGGGGCTGGCTTCTTTGTCCATACCCCTGATCGCACTCACATTACCTCGTGGTGCCTTAAGGACGGCTCAATGGTTTGAGTAAATTTATCCTTAGATTATCAGCTATTTGAGAGAACAGCTTACAGCGTTTACAGAGTGCGATTTTTCTCGCTTAACCGAGTCTTTCGCGGTGGCGGCAAGCTGTACCGGTTTTGGCATTCGCAAATGAGAGCGGGGGCAGACGGCCCCACCCGTCTACCCCCGCCTGGTTTGCTCCATCCCCTTTGGAGCAGAAGCCGTGTTAGCGGCTCAAAACCTGATTGTAGCCCTTGCGGATCTGCACTTGCGCACTTCTGCCGCAGGATGAGCCGTTCGCGCGGCGTTCGGCCGAGGCCATCACCCGTGCAACAGCCGGTGCGCCGTTGGCCCTTACCGCCGACTTGTGCAGTTTTACCACGCCGTTCCAGAAGCGGTCGGCTTCGCCGCGCGACAGGCTCCGGCATTCGCGCTCAAGATAATAGGCGCGCACGACGCGGGTATACTGGCCAAGGCTTGAGCCTTTCAGTTTCCTATTTTCATCGCCGTCATTGTCTTCGGCCATCGCGGTCATGCTTTTCACCGGCTTCGAGTTGACGCGCTCGGACTTTGCTTCATCCGCCCTGGCTGCAGCCACGGCCTCGCGCGCGGCAACCAGCGTTTCCCGCACATCGGCTTCTGTATCCTTGGAGCATGTTGCCGATTTCCCGTCCGATAGCCCGGCGGCGGAAGCGGCCCTGGCGGCGGCCCGCGAGGCCTGGCTCGCTGCGGCAATTTCCGCTCGCACGGTGTAACGTGAGAGTTCATTCCTCTCGGCGGATGAAAGATAGCGGCACTGCTGGTCTGCACCGCGTGCCCGCGTCAGGATGCGGACGGCTTCTTCTGCCGCGGTATCAGTGGCTTTCGCGGGGTTCACCGTCAACATCCCCAAGGGCATGGCCAGCAAGGGCAAGGTGACAAGGAGGCGTGATAACCTGGACTTCAACATACGCGTTATGCTCCGTGATACTTCTGAAAGCATAAGCTGCAGGTTGTAAGCTTGATTAAAATCGGACAGGATTTCAGCACCCATGGTTAACCTTCACTTGCCGTCCGGCGCGCGATACCATTTCCACGTTGATGCACTTGCAGCGAAAAGGCGGATACCGGATCGGCAAGTAAGCCCTGCAATCGAGGGGCATTGTGCGAAAGCGTCAAGTCTTGTTATGCAAAGGCCATGACTGAGAAGATTGACACTGCTTCCGCCTTTCCCGCCACCCGCTTGCGCCGCAACCGCCGCACCCGATGGTCACGCGCGCTGGTCCGCGAAAACACGCTCACCGTCGATGACCTGATCTGGCCAATGTTTGTGATCGAGGGCCGGAACCGTACCGAGCAGATCGCCTCCATGCCCGGCGTCATGCGCTATTCGGTCGACCTCGCGGTGAAGAAAGTGGAAGAAGCGGCCGGGCTTGGCATTCCGGCCATCGCGCTCTTTCCCAACACGCCCTCCTCGCTCCGCTCCGCCGATGCGAGGGAAGCCTTCAATCCGGACAATCTGGTGTGTCAGGCGGTACGCGCCATCAGGAAAGCGGTCCCTGACATCGGCATCATGTGCGACGTGGCGCTCGATCCCTATACCAGCCACGGACATGACGGACTGATGGAGGGGAACGAAATCGTCAACGACACGACGCTCGATGCACTCGTGCGGCAATCGCTCGTCCAGGCGGAAGCCGGTTGCGATATCATTGCGCCCTCCGACATGATGGATGGCCGCATCGGCCGCATCCGCGCGGCATTGGAAGCGAAGAACCTGAGCCACGTTCAGATCATGGCCTACAGCGCCAAATATGCTTCCGGCTTCTATGGGCCCTTCCGCGATGCGGTGGGCTCTTCCGGCACACTGGTGGGCGACAAGCGCAGCTACCAGATGGACCCCGGCAACTCAGACGAGGCGATCCGCGAAGTAGCCCTCGACATCGCCGAGGGCGCCGACATGGTGATGGTGAAGCCCGGCATGCCCTATCTCGACATCGTGCGCCGCGTGAAGGACACATTCCATATCCCCACCTTTGCTTATCAGGTGTCCGGCGAATACGCGATGATCATGGCCGCCTGCAACAATGGCTGGCTGGACCCAAACAAGGTGATCGCCGAGAGCC
>JBKJQU010000258.1:0-4860 GCA_046594995.1 Aestuariivirga sp. | reverse complement strand
AAACAACACATTGACCGGCGGACAGGGCAACGACACCATGGACGGCGGTGTCGGAGCCGACACGTTGGTCGGCGGTCTTGGTAACGACGTATATGTCGTCGACAACAGCGGTGACGTTGCAACGGAGGCCTTGAGCGAGGGCACCGACACCGTGCGCGCGTCGATTACCTACACACTCGGTGCCAACGTTGAGAACCTTGTGCTGACGGGATCGGGAGCCCTCAGTGGCACCGGCAATGGACTGAACAACTCTATTACGGGAAATGCTGCCGCGAACACCCTCACCGGCGCCGGTGGCGATGACATCCTCGACGGCGGCGCCGGAATCGATACGATGATCGGCGGCAATGGGAAAGATACCTATCATGTCGACAATGGTTCCGACGTCGTTGCCGAACAAGCTGCCCAAGGCACGGACACCGTCATTTCCACCGTGAACTACATTCTGGCGGCCAATGCAGAAAACCTGACACTTTCAGGTTCTGCCATCAGCGGCACCGGCAATGACCTCGACAACATCATCAAAGGCAACAACGCGGCCAACACATTGTTTGGCGGTGTTGGCAACGACCGGCTCGATGGCTTGTCTGGTTCAGACTCAATGTCCGGCGGTGTGGGCGACGACACCTATATCGTGAACGCAAACGGCGATTCGATCAATGAATTGGCAAACGAGGGAACCGACACAGTCCTGTCGTCCGTGACGTTCCAGCTTTCGGACAACGTCGAAAACCTCAGCTTGACTGGACAAGCGGCCCTCAGCGGATATGGCAATGGGCTCGACAATATATTGAAGGGCAATATCGGCGCCAATACGCTGAATGGCGGTGCGGGCAACGACACCATCGACGGCGACCGCGGCAGTGATAACATGATCGGCGGCATCGGAAACGATACTTTCATCGTGCGCGATACGGGTGATGTGGTGACCGAGGCTATCGGTGAAGGGACTGATACATCGATTTCTTACGTGATCAGCCGTACACTGTCTGCCAATGTCGAAAATCTTACGCTGGCAACCGGCGCCGCGCTTAACGGCACCGGCAACGACCTCGCAAATGTCATGACGGGTAATGCCAATTGGAACTTCCTCGACGGCGGCGTTGGTAATGACACGCTCATCGGGGCTGCCGGTTCGGACACAATGATCGGCGGGCTTGGCCAGGATACGATGACCGGCGGTACGGAGGTTGACTACTTCGTGTTTACGAGCCTTCTGGACAGCACCAAGATTTCTGCCACTTCCGACCTCATCACCGACTTCAGCCTGACAGACGTCATCGACCTTTCGGCGATCGATGCACGCACCGACCAGACACTCGATCAGGCCTTCGTACTCGACGCGAACAGTGTTCTGGCTGCGGGTGAAGTCATGCAGTCGCGTTCTGGCAACATCATCACGGTGAGCATCCTCACCAATCCCTCGGTTTCAGGGGCCGAGATGCTGTTCCGCGTTCAGGTCGATGCGTCCGTTACAGGCTTGCTGACGGCCGACAACTTCATTCTCTAGCGACAATGGGAAGCCCGCCCCTGGGGCGGGTTTCCGTCTCTACTGTGGAGCGGGCTCATAACCGGGGCCCTTCACCAGCGGGCGTTCCGGAAGCTCCGACTGATCGACTTCCGTCTTGAAAATTTTCTTCAGCCGGGCAATTTCCTTGCCGTTCGAGTCCAGCACGACCAGCGTGGCCGTATAGGGATGCCCCTGCTCGATGCCTTCAAGATCGCCTGTCTGGAACTTGTATTGCAGCCGGCCCGGCACTGCGGGTTCCTCCTGCGTCTCGGTCTTGCCGCCGGGCACTTCGAAGGTGACCTTCAGCCTCGCACCCTCGGGCAGCGGCCGCTGCTGGCGGACGACGAAGCCGTAAAAGTGATTGGCCGTGCGGTAATTGAAAACAAAACCGCCGCCTGCGAATTCGAGATAGGGGCGCGAGGCATCCTCACCGCAGGCCCACAGCAGCGGCGCCAGCAGAACCAGCGCCACGATGCGGCGGCGGTCAGACTTTCTCGCTCGGATTGGCATCGCCCAACAGTCCTTCCGGTTTCAGGATCAGCACCATGATGATGATACCGAAAACCACCACATCGCGGTAGGCTACCGGAAATTGCGCCGTCCACATCACTTCGATGGCGGCGAGGAACAAGGCACCTGCAATAGCGCCGCCGAGCCTGCCGAAGCCGCCGATGATGGCGGCGAACATGGCCTTGAACCCCAGCACGAGCCCCATGGAAAACCCAACCCCACCATAGACGACGGCGATCATCGCGCCTGCAAGTCCGGCAAAGCCGCTAGCGGCAACGAAGGTCCAGCGCAGCACTGCCACCGTATCGACGCCGGAGAGTTCAGCCAGACGCGGATTGCCGGAAACGGCGCGCCACATGCGCCCTGCCCGCGTCCGCCGCATGACGAGATGCAGCAGCCCGATGGCGCCCCAGGCTACGGCCGCCGCGCCAAGCTGGGTGAGGCCGATCTTCACCGGGAAAGGACCTTCGAGCAGTGTGACGCTGCCATCGAACAGCGGCGGCAACCAACGGTCGCGTGCATCTGAATTGATGCGGAGGCCTTCCTGGAGCAGGATCGCGAGGCCGACGGAGGCGATCATCACCGCCTGTCCGGTCGATTTCACCAAGGGAGCGAAGACGGCGGTGTGTGTGAAACGGCCTAAAGCGGCGGTTGACACTGCCGCAACGGCCAGAGCCGGAAACAGGATCGCGGCACCATGGGACCCTTGCAGGAAGCCCCAGGTGGCCATGGATACGGCGCAGAAGGCACCAAAGGTTGAAACGTCGCCGAACGACAGGATGATGCGATTGGTAATGCCCTGCAGCAGTGCATAGGCCGTGGCGAGAACGCCATAAAGCGAAGCGAGGAACAGGCCATTCAGAAGCTGCTGGAGCCAATAGCCCGCACTGCCGCTGATATCCTGCATGATGACGTGCCTCCCCCCGGTTCTATATCAGTCCCAGGCGCGGGTGGTCATGGCTTTCAGGTATTTGCTGAGGGTTGCGCGGTCGCCTGGTTCATCGGCGAGGGTCTTGCCCGACCCCGGCTCCAGGATGGCATCCAGACGGTCTTCACAGGCTTCGCAAAGTGTCGGGCAGGCAGGAGCTTCGGCGAAGCTGCCATCGGCCTTGAGATTGACGGCGACCACGATCTCGCCGGTGTTGCAGCGCGGGCAGACGGCGGCGTAGGTGGCGGACTTGCCATCCTGGGTCTGCAACACAAAGGTGACACTGACCTCGCTGGTCCGCACGTCGTGCTTGATTGCGATCGCCGTCTGGTAGTCGGCGCGCGGTATGTTCATCGTCTCCTGAAATGTGGCCGGAGGAAGCAAGGGCGTGAGCCCCGCGGAAGGCGTTTCTACCATGAGTGAAGTTCCTTGAAATTGCCGGGTGAGCGGCTTTGGCGATTCTAGCACAATGCACCCCATTTGCGCGCGAATTGCGGGCAGCCGTGCGTCATGATCCAAATGATGTGTTGCTTGCCGGGTCCATAGCGCCCATGTCTACTCAGAAACAAAGGACATTTCCGTTGAACAAGGACCATATGACTAAAAGGCAAGGTGCCGGCTATTCGCTGGTGAGGTCCGACCGGGATGCAGAAATCGCAAACCGTACGCGGATCACTGCTTCGCTCAAGGAACAGCGCCTGAAGCGCGATGCCGAAATTGCCGCTGCTGGCCCACCGCCGAAGTTACCCAAGCGTGCGCCAAAAGTGAAAGCGGCGTTGTGACGCTTCAGTTTCCCAATATAAGCCGCAGCTTTGATACGACGCGGGGTTGTGTTCGCTTTTCTGGATACGACCGCACCCGGGAAGTGCCGTTCTTCATTGAGGAAGATGCCCTCCGGGGCGTTGACGGCGGCGATCTGGACAATTCGGGTGCGTTTCTTGCCGCGTTCGACCGCCATCGCGACAGAATATTCAAGGCAGCCGGCAAGGCCTATGGCAAACGGCGCGAGGGATCGTATACGCTGAAGGCCGAGGATTTCTAGGGCGATGGCCATGGACGACACAGCAATCGATCCCGTTGCGATGGGCAGGCTCGCCAAGGCGCTGGCTTTCATCACCGGCCCTGAACACCCGACCGCCATCGCTCTCAAGGCCGCTTCCGAGAGCAAGTCCGAGCGCGACATCAAGAAAGCCCGCCAATTGTTCCTGCAGCTGAAACCGGGCGACCGCAAGGCCGCGCTGGCCATGATCAGCGACTGATCGGAGTGGCGCTATGACATTGGTCATCAATGGTCGTCAATCCCAACGATAAAGCCGGAATGGGCATCTCCATGACCCGAAACTGGCTGGGATGGTCGGAATTCTTCGAGGCTCAGATCGAGCCCGGCGACGCTGCTTTGGTGCCGATGCGTGTCGCGAATGTTCACCGCTCGCGCCTTACCGCAATCAGTGAAAATGGCACTGTGGACCTGACGCTTTCCGTCCACGCCAATACCGGCGACTTCACCGTCGGCGACTGGGTGATGGCTGATCCGCAGACGCTTGTCTTGTCCCGTCTCCTGAAACGGAAAACCGTTCTTCAGCGCCGGATCGAAGGCAAGGGCACGTTGCAGCTTGCGGGCGCCAATATCGATACGCTGTTCATCGTGACCTCGTGCAATGCCGACTTCAACATTGCGAGGCTCGAGCGCTATCTGGCGATGGCCAACCAGGCGGGCACGGTGCCCGTCATCCTGCTGACCAAGTCCGACACCGTTGCAGATGCGGGTGTGTTCCAGGAACAGGCCGCAGCACTTCAACGCGGGCTCGACGTGGTCATCCTCAATCCGCGCTCGGTTGATGCCGCGCATTCGCTCGCGCAATGGTGCGGCGTGGGCCAGACCGTTGCGGCCGTGGGATCATCGGGCGTCGGC
>JBKJQU010000201.1:0-8699 GCA_046594995.1 Aestuariivirga sp. | reverse complement strand
TGGCCTATCTTGTGTTAGCATTCTAGGATGATGAGATCCGACACCGCCCGCATTGAAACCAAGATCGGCCATGCCCGCTGGGCCATGGGCTTCGAACGGATCTGGACCGCAAGCCATGGCCCCCTTCTTGTGCTGGCAGGTTTTGCGGCAATCGTGATCGGCGGTGTGATGCCGCTGCTGTCGCAGGGACCGCGCCTGGCGCTTCTGGTGGCCTTCACCGGCTTGCTGCTGTGGTCGCTGAAGCCGCTGTTCCGGCTGTCCTGGCCCACGCGCTACGAAGCGATGCGCCGCGTCGAGGCGAAGACCGGCTTGAGCCACCGCCCCGTCTCCACCCATCAGGACCAGCTAGCTCCGGGAAGCGACGATCCACTGCAGCAAATGATCTGGGAGGAGCACAAGCTTCGCCAGTTGAGGGGCCTCGAAAACCTCAAAGCTGGCGCACCGCAATCCACATGGCGCGATCTCGATCCCCGCGCATTGCGCATGCCTGTCGGTCTCGCACTCGTGGCGGCGATTTTTCTCGGTCCGGGCGATACGCGCACCAACCTTGCCGACAGCTTCAATTTCGTGCCTCAGGCCGAGGCAACACCTCTGGTGATGGATGCCTGGCTGAAGCCACCCGCCTACACCGGCAAGCCCCCGGTACTGCTGACCAGCCCGGCAATGGCCGAGCGCCTGAAAACCGAGCCCGACATTCTGGTGCCCGACAAGGCGGTGCTGACGCTCCGCATCTCCGGCGCGAAAGAGCCGAAGCTCACGTTCCATGAATTGACGGACGACGGTATCGAAGGCGCCGAAGTCCAGGGCTTCGCGCCCAAGATCAAGAGTTCTGAAGGCCTGTTCCAGTCGGAGACGCTGATCGTTCGGCCTGCCACTGTCAAGGTGATGGATGGCCAGAAGGAACTGGGCCGCTGGCGGATTTCACTGATCCCCGATGCGCCGCCTGCCGTCGACGTGATCGAGACCCCCGCGGGTGATTCCTCCGGTACGCTGACGGCAAAATGGAAGGCGGCCGACGACTATGGCGTCAACGGCATCACCTCCGACATCTATCTCGCCGACGATCAGGATGATGGCACCGGCTTTTCAGGCAATGGCATTTTCGAATATGACCCGCCGAAATTTGCAATCGGGCTGAAAAAGACATCGCCCCGGGAGGAGACCGGTTCTTCGAAGGCCGATTTCGCCGAGCACCCATGGGCCGGTTTCATGGTGGACATGACGCTGACGGCGAAGGACGGCGGCGGCAATGCCACGGAGAGCAAGAAAGTCACTTTCCGCATGCCGGAGCGGCTCTTCACCAGGCCCCTGGCGCGCGCGCTGGTTGAACAGAGAAAGCAACTGATCCTGGCGCCGGAGGAATCCGGTGGCGTGGCCCAGATGCTCGATGCGCTGCTGACCTATCCCGAAGGCCTGATCGACAACAGCGGTACTCACATTGCCATTGCGATGGTGATGTCACGCCTGAGGACGGCCGAGAACCAGGAGGCGATAGATGCTTCGATCCGCATGCTGTGGCAGATCGCGGTGGGGATCGAAGAAGGCACCATGTCCAATGCCAAGGCCGAGCTTGAGGCCCTGCGCAAGGAACTGGAGCGTGCCCTTCGCGAAGGCGCATCGCCCGAGCGCATCGCCGAACTGACGCAGAAGCTCCGCGAAGCGCTGGACCGCTACATGCAGTCGCTGATGGCGGAAAGCCAGAAGCGGATGCAACAGGGCCAGCAGAACCAGCAGCAACAGCAGCAGGGCAAGACCGTTACCCCGCAGGACCTGCAGAAAATGCTCGACATGATCGAGAAGCTGGCCCAGAGCGGCGCCAACGAGGCCGCGCAGGAGATGCTCTCGCAGCTGGAGGATATTCTCCGCAACCTGCAGCCCGGAATGGCCCAACAGCAGCAAGGGGGGCCCCAGCAGGATTCGCCGCTGGGCCAGATGCTGGACCAGCTTTCCGAACTGATGCGCAAGCAGCAGCAGCTGATGGACGAAACCCAGCGCGGCCAGCAGCCGGGCGAGGGACAGGAACCAGGCGAAGGCCAGCAGCCGGGAAGCCAGGGCATGGGCAGCCTCGGCGACCGCCAGCAGGGCCTGAGCCAGATGCTTCAGGATCTGATGAACCAGTTCGGCCAGAACGGCATGCAGGCACCCAATTCCTTTGGTGACGCAGGAAAGAGCATGCAGGGTGCCGAGGGCAACCTCCGCCAGGGCGACCGTGAGCAGGCTCTGGGCGACCAGGGCGATGCCATGGCGAAGCTGCGCGAGGGTGCACAAGGGCTTGCCCGCCAGATGCAGCAGCAGAGCCAGGGCCAGCAGGGTAGCCAGGGCCGCACCGGCGAGGCCCGGGGCGACGACCGTGACCCGCTGGGCCGCCCGATGCCGAGCCGCGGCGAGGATACGGGGCCAGACAAGAACATGCTCCCCTCCGAACTGGCAATCCAGCGGGCGCGGGAAATTCTGGACATGCTGCGTTCGCGCGCCGGAGAAGCAGGACTGCCGCGCCTCGAGCGCGATTATATCGAGCGGCTTCTGCGCGGCCTCTACTAAAGGCTCAGCGCCGCTCGGCCTTCAGGGTCACTTTGCCCGCGACAAGCGTCCAGCGGCCATCGACGATGCCGATGCTGTCGACCCTGCCCGCACCCGGCAGTCTCGCACCTGTGGCGATCGGCATGATCTTTTTGCCCTGCAGCGTCAGCACTTCGACGAATCCAACGCCGTCGATGACGGTCAGCAGCCTGTAGTCCTGGATCGGCGCTTCCGCCGTATAGGGCTGCAGGATACGGCCCGGTTTTTCCCTCACTTCCGGATTGCCCGCAGTCGAGCCTGTGGTCAGCGGATCGACGAGGATGACATCGTCCGTGGTCATCTTCCGCTTCGGCGGGGGGAAATTGAGCCCCATGTCGGCCGGGGGATTTTCCATGCCGTGGAGCTTCAGCACCTTGTAGCCCGCGAATGCAATGCAGGTGGCGGCAAGGCTGACCGCAAAGATATAGGTCAGCGCATCGGTCACTTTCGTGGAAGTGGCATGAAGCATCAGCACATGCTCCGCCTTTAGCCTTGCGTGAAGCCGGAAGCGTGACAGCCATCACAGACAGAAGTCCGGATTGGACCCATTCTCTGCCTGCAAGTTGGATGCAGGCGCCAGGTTTCACTACACGGTTCAGGTATCCATCGGGGAGGCGGCAACTTTGGCCCCCTCTGCCGTCTCCCCGCTTGTACTCTTCGAAAAATTCAGCGGCCCTGCGCCAGTTTCAGGCCCTGCCGTGCCAGGGACAGCAGGCAGCGGTTGGCAATGGCCTGCCCCAGTTCGGCGTTCTGCCGCACCTGAAGAATTGTAGCGCCCAGCGTTTGCCCCGCGGTGATGAGTTCGGCCAAGGGCCAATAGCGCAGCTGCGACTGGACCGCGTTCATCCGCTTGAAGAAGATCGGCGGCCGGGCGCCGCGCAGCACATGGTCGGCAGAGGCGCCGCGCTCCATGGCGGTGCGGAAATCCTCAAGCTTCATGACATGGAAATGGGCAACCGACAGCAGCCGCCCGGCATCCGTTCCAGACTGGACCAGCGCATGGAACAGGCTGTCCGTCTCCTCCACCTGTCCAAGGAAAATACTGTCGATCAGGTCGTCGGGCTCGGCCCCGGTATCGTTGCCGCAAATCGCCTCGACATCGGCAAGGCTCACCCGCTGCTGGCCCAGGCAATAAAGCGCCAGCTTTTCCGCCTCGCGCTGGACGAGCCCGCGCGAGGTGCCTGCCAGTTCCACGAAGCGGTGGATGGCCTCACGATCGATCTTGAGATTGTCCTTCGCCAGCATCTGCTCGACGAGGCCTGCGATCTCGCCTGTATCGGCCTCATAAAGCGGCACCACGTAGGCATGGGGGCTTTTCTCGAAAGCGGCGCGGAGCTGAGATGACTTTGCCAGCAAGCCCGCTTCGGCCACGATGAAATTGCCGCTGACCTTGCCCTCCAGCACCGGCAGCACGGCCTTCAGGAACGACTGGTCCGCATTTCTGATCCAGATCGCCTTGGTGCCGCCGAACATGGAGATCGACTGCACCTCATCCGCAAGGCGTGCGGGATCGGATGAGAGATCGCCATCTTGCAGTGTGACGACGCTGAAGGGATCATCGAGCGAGCCTGCGATTTTCTTCACTGTTCTCGCCGCGATCTCGCGCACGGCATCCGCCTCGTCGCCATAAACCAGCAAGGCCCGGATGGCGGGATCGGGCCGCCGCAGGAAGGCATCGACGCCGCCCGCCTTGAGAACGCTCATGGGGTTGGTGGATGAGACGAGAAATACGCGGCAATCCTGATGCGGATATCGGAACTCACCTCATGCGCCGCACGCTCGACGGCATTGGTCTCCGCCTGCTGGTCGGCAAAGGGCTGCCCGACCACGTCATACGAGGCCTGCGAGAAGGTCTTGCCCTTGTGCAGCGATTTTCCCGAAGCCTTGTCCACCAGATCGTAACTCACCGAAAGGTTGATCGCCTCGCGCTGCGACTGCGATTTCGATTTCTCGATGATGCCGGTCTTCTTCACCGCGGGCACCAGCAGCAGCGAATAGCGATCATGATTGGAGCCGCTGCGCATGGCCGAGATGAGGTCGTTGCGGATAAGCTGGCCGACACGGTCGGTTGCGGCCGGAATGGACACTGAAGCCAACGTCGCGCTCACGCCTGCGTTCTCGGCGGAACTGCCATAGAGCGGGCGGTAGCCGCAGCCGCCAAGGGCGAGTGCAGCAGCAAGACAGGCGATGGCGGAGGCTTTACGCATCAGCCGACAATATTGGCGATCCGGTCGGGCACCACAATCACTTTCTTGATGGCCCGCCCTTCCATCGCCCGGGCAACGCTTTCCAGCGCCCGGACCCTGGCTTCAACCTCGGCAGCGGCGGTTCCCTTGGCGATTCGGATCTCGTCGCGGCGCTTGCCATTGACCTGAACGGCGATCGTGACTTCGTCATCGGCCACCAGCGCGGCATCAGCCTTGGGCCAGGGCGTATCGACCACGTGGCCTTCTGAGCCCAGCGCCTGCCAGCATTCTTCCGCCAGATGCGGCATCATGGGGGCCGACATCAGCACGAGGAATTTGGCCGCCTCGCGAATAGCAGACGGTTCAGCCTTGCCCTGCGCGGTAGTGAGCGCATTGGCGAGTTCATAAATCCGTGCGATCGCGCGGTTGAAGCGGAGAGCAGACAGATCCTCGGTCACCGCCTGCAGCGCCTTGTGCGCGGCGCGGCGGAGTTCGAGCGAGGCCGCGGCATCGCTGCCGCTGGCGGAAGCCGCTTCGTTGACAAGGCGCCAGATCCGCTGTGTGAAGCGCCATGCGCCCTCCGCACCAGACTCCGTCCATTCGATGTCGCGCTCAGGGGGAGTGTCCGACAGCATGAACCAGCGTGCGGTATCGGCACCATAGCGCGCGATGATGTCATCGGGGTCGACGACGTTCTTTTTCGACTTCGACATCTTTTCGACGCCGCCCACTTCGAGCGCTTCGCCGGTCTGGACGTGAACCCACTTGCCGTCCTTTTGCTCGGCATCAGCGGGAAGAACCCACTCTCCCGTCAGTGTACGGAAGGTTTCATGGATGACCATGCCTTGCGTGAACAGGCTGTCGAAGGGCTCGTCCATGTGGAAGTGGCCGGTGGCCTTCATGGCGCGCGCATAGAAGCGCGAATAGAGGAGATGCAGGATCGCATGCTCGACGCCGCCGATATACTGGTCGACGCCCATCCAGTATTTCGCGGCCTCTACCGTCACAGGAACATCCGCCTGTGGCGAGCAGAAGCGCGCGTAATACCAGGATGAATCGATGAAGGTGTCGAAGGTGTCGGTCTCGCGCCGTGCTGCCTTGCCGCACGTGGGACAATCGACATGCTTCCACGTTGGGTGATGTTCCAGCGGATTGCCCGGTTTGTCGAAGGTGACGTCTTCGGGAAGCGTGACGGGCAGCTGGTATTGCGGCACGGGAACGATTCCGCAGGAAACACAGTGGATGACCGGAATGGGACAGCCCCAGTAGCGCTGGCGCGACACGCCCCAGTCGCGCAGGCGGAAGTTCACCTTGCGCTCGCCGATGCCCATCGCTTCCATGCGCGACGCAATCTCGGCTTTCGCGTGCGGCACGCCCATGCCATCGAGGAAGTCGGAATTGATGAGAATGGTGTGGTCGCCTTCCTTCTCGACGAAGGCGTCCGTGCCCACGGTGAAACTCGCGGCATCCGTACCTCTGGGCGCCACGACGGGGAGAACGGGCAAATTGTATTTTCGCGCGAAATCGAGGTCGCGCTGGTCATGCGCGGGGCAGCCGAAGATGGCGCCCTCGCCATAGCCCATCAGCACGAAATTCGCGGCATAGACCGGAAGCCTGACGCCCGCGCGGAACGGATGGCGCGCATGGAGGCCAAGGTCATAGCCCTTCTTCTCGGCACGCTCGATCGTCTCCTCGGATGTGCCAAGTGCTGCCACTTCGCGGCGGAACGCATCGAGCCCCTGGTCCGAACCCGAGAGCCGCTTTGCCAGATCGTGATCGGCCGAAATCGCGCAGAAGCTGGCGCCGAAGATTGTGTCATGGCGCGTCGTATAGACGGCGAGCTTCTCGTTCAGCAGATTGCCGTCTTTGTCTTCCAGCGCGAAGGAGAAGCGCATGCCTTCCGAGCGGCCGATCCAGTTCTTCTGCATCAGGCGCACTTTTTCCGGCCACTTGTCGAGCCCGTCGAGCGCGGAGAGAAGCTCTTCCGAATAGGCCGTGATCTTCAGGAACCACTGCGCCAGCTCGCGCTTCTCGACAAGGGCGCCGGAGCGCCAGCCTCTGCCCTCGATCACTTGCTCGTTGGCGAGCACCGTGTGGTCCACCGGGTCCCAGTTCACCAGCGAGACCTTGCGCTCGACGAGGCCTGCCTTCATGAAGTCGATGAACATCGCCTGTTCGTGGCGGTAGTAGGAAGGATCGCAGGTGGCGATTTCGCGGCTCCAGTCGATGGCGAGGCCCATCGACTTCAGTTGCCGCTTCATGGTGGCGATGTTTTCGTAGGTCCAGGACTTCGGGTGAACGCCGCGCTCGATCGCGGCATTCTCCGCCGGCATGCCGAAAGCATCCCAGCCCATGGGATGCAGCACGTTATAGCCAAGCGCACGGCGGAAGCGGGCTATGACGTCGCCCATCGTATAGTTCCGCACATGGCCCATATGGATGCGGCCCGACGGATAGGGGAACATCTCGAGCACGTAGTATTTCGGGCGCGAGGTGTCTTCCACCGCTTCGAAGCTGCGGTTCTCGGTCCAATGCTTCTGCCAGCGCGGCTCTGCCTCGCGCGGGTTGTAACGTTCGATGCTCAAGATGATCGTCCTGTCGAATGGGCGGGGTTCTGGCCATGCCAGTACCAGTCCTTGAAAAGCCCTGCAAGCATGGCCTAAAGCTCACGTTTTGCGGGAGAATTCCTGATGGTTCATGAGGGTCTGAAAAAGGTGCTGAACGGGCTCGTTGAAGCAGCCCAGAAGGCGGGCCGCCCGACGGACGAGGTGACGCTGATCGCCGTGAGCAAGACCTTCGATGCCGCCGGCATCATCCCGGTGATCGAGGCAGGCCAGCGCGTCTTCGGCGAGAACCGGGTACAGGAAGCGAAATCCAAGTGGCCGGCCATGAAGATGCGTTGGCCCGATGTCGAACTGCATCTCATTGGCCCATTGCAATCGAACAAGGCGGCCGAAGCCGTGCAGCTGTTCGATGCGATTCATACGGTTGATCGCCCGAAGATTGCCGAAGGCATTGCGAAGGAAATGCAGAAGCAGAACAAGGCGCTTCAGCTTTTCGTGCAGGTGAATACCGGCCGCGAGCCGCAGAAGGCGGGGATCGGCCCGGATGAGGCGGACGCCTTTCTCAGGACCTGCCGTGAAAGCCTCGGGCTGAAGATTGCCGGTCTCATGTGCATTCCCCCGGTGGACGAGGATCCCGCGCCGCACTTCTCGATGCTGGCAGACATCGCGGAACGGAACGGCCTCCCCGGTCTCAGCATGGGCATGAGCGGGGACTACGCCAAAGCCGTCGCCTGCGGCGCCACGCATGTGCGGGTGGGTTCGGCGATTTTCGGGGTGCGGGACCAAACCTTACTCTGAGGTGTCTGTCGAAGCGGGCCTCGAAGGGTCCACGCATGTTGCGGCGCTACGAGGCTTGCCTACTGCTAGCACCTCAGCGTGAGGGTTAAATCCATATCCGCGTCTTCGACCCGCATTTTTCCAAGATGATTTTCATGTCCCGAATCGACACAGCGATGCAGCCGGCGGTGGGGCCGCCATCCGGCCGCCGCAGATGGAAGAACACGGCACTTCCATGCCCCTGCACCCGTGGTCTTTCATTGTGCGAAAGCTCCACCACCACGTCGTAAAGCGCATCATCCCGTTTCATGAATTCATGCGACGTCTCATAAGGGATGCGCACCAGCCGGTTATAGTTGCGGTCTCCCACCGTCTCGCACCAGCCGTCATGATCGCGGATCAGGCGAGGTGAGAGAGCCGAACGCGGCGGCACCATGCGGTCTGCCCGGTAGAACAGGCGGCGCATGTGCCAGTAGCCCATGGGGGTTGCGCCATCTCCCTCGCGCTTGATGAATGTCCGGCCGGAACGCCCCAGCGAACAAGGAAAGGACAGTTTCCCCAGGTTGAGAAGCCCGGTGGTTGCTCGCGCGTTGATCGCGCGGACGTGAAGAGA
>JBKJQU010000259.1:0-10562 GCA_046594995.1 Aestuariivirga sp. | reverse complement strand
CGAGAAACGGCCATCGGTGATGAGCGCGCAGGCTTTTCCAAGGCCCTTCGATTTCAGGTAGCTTGTGGGATAGAGCATTTCCTGCATTCCGGGGCCGCCGCGCGGTCCTTCATAGCGGATAACGACGACGTCCCCCGCCTCGACGCCGCGGTTGAGGATGCCATGCACGGCCGAGTCCTGGCTTTCGAACACCTTGGCCTTGCCGGCGAAAACGAGAATGCTTTCATCGACGCCCGCAGTCTTCACGATGCATCCCTCCACAGCGATGTTGCCGTAAAGCACGGCGAGGCCGCCATCCTTCGAGAACGGTGTTTCTACGCTGCGGATGACACCCTTCTCACGGTCGAGGTCGAGCTCGTCCCAGCGGCTGGACTGGCTGAATGCGACCTGCGTGGGAACGCCGCCCGGTGCCGCGCGGAAGAATTCACGCACGGATTCAGACTTGGTTCGGCTGATGTCCCAACGCTCCAGCGCTTCCCCCATCGAGCGGGAATGGACGGTGGGGAGATCGCGATTGATGAGGCCGCCTTTATCGAGCTGGCCCAAAATCGCCATGATACCGCCGGCGCGATGCACATCTTCCATATGAACGTCGGACTTTGCCGGCGCCACCTTGGAGAGTACGGGGACACGGCGCGAAAGCCGGTCGATGTCCTTCATGGTGAAGTCGAGTTCGGCCTCATGCGCGGCAGCCAGGATGTGCAGGACGGTATTGGTGGAGCCGCCCATGGCGATATCGAGCGTCATGGCGTTTTCGAAAGCGCCGAAGCTGGCAATATTGCGCGGAAGGACGCTATCGTCATCCTGCTCGTAGTGGCGGCGGGCGAGATCGACGATCAGGTGCCCGGCCTCGATAAAGAGGCGCTTGCGATCAGAATGCGTGGCCAGCGTCGAGCCGTTGCCGGGAAGCGACAGGCCAAGCGCCTCGGTGAGGCAGTTCATGGAGTTCGCCGTGAACATGCCGGAGCAGGAACCGCAAGTGGGGCAGGCGGCGCGCTCGATGGCTTTTACATCTTCGTCAGAGATCGTATCGTCGGCAGCGGCAACCATGGCGTCGACAAGGTCGAGTGCCTTGGTCACGCCCGCGAGCACGACCTTGCCCGCTTCCATGGGACCACCCGAAACGAAGACAGACGGGACGTTGAGACGCAGCGATGCCATCAGCATGCCGGGGGTGATCTTATCGCAATTCGAGATGCAGACCATCGCATCGGCGCAATGGGCATTGACCATGTATTCAACAGAGTCCGCAATGATCTCGCGCGAAGGCAGCGAGTAGAGCATGCCGTCATGGCCCATGGCGATGCCGTCATCAACCGCGATGGTGTTGAATTCCTTGGCGACCCCGCCGGCCTTCTCGATCTCGCGGGCAACGAGCTGGCCCAGATCCTTCAGGTGAACGTGGCCCGGCACGAACTGGGTGAAGGAATTGACGACCGCGATGATCGGCTTACCGAAATCCTCGTCCTTCATGCCTGTAGCGCGCCACAGGCCTCGGGCGCCGGCCATGTTGCGGCCATGGGTAGTGGTGCGTGAGCGGTATGCGGGCATGGAGATATCACCTGTCGCTGGAACACATCCGGCTTGCCCCAAGGCCTGCCAAGAATCAAGTTAATGCTTGGCAAGCCGCCATTGGGCGGATTGCATGGCAGAAGGCTTGGCGGCTAAGGATGGAAGAGTGTTTTCAAAAGGACTGCGCCCATGAGCTTCCATGTCATCGAACAGGCCCCTGCCCGTCTGAACCGCAGCGAGCTGGCTGTGCCCGGCAGCAGTGCAAAACTGTTTGAAAAGGCAGCAAAATCGGCGGCAGACGTTGTATTTCTTGACTTGGAGGACGCCGTGGCGCCAGACGACAAGGCGCAGGCCCGGAAGAACATCATCGAGGCAGTGGGCGACATCGACTGGGGCAACAAGCAGCTTTCGGTGCGCATCAACGGGCTCGACACCCATTACATGTACCGCGATGTCGTGGACGTGCTGGAGCAATGCTCTGAACGGCTGGACATGATCATGATCCCGAAGGTAGGAACCGCTGCCGACGTCTATGCCGTCGACATGATGGTGACGCAGATCGAGGCGGCGAGGGAACGCAAGAAAAGGATCGGGTTTGAACTCATCATCGAGACGGCGCTCGGCATGCAGAATATCCACGAAATCGCAGCGGCTTCGAAGCGCAACGAGTCGTTGCATTTCGGCGTGGCTGATTACGCCGCGTCCACCAAGGCGCGAACGACTTCGATTGGCGGGGCCAATCGCGACTATGCTGTTCTCACGGACCCACAGGTTGATGGCAGCCGCTCCACGCACTGGGGTGACATGTGGCATTACGCCATTTCACGCATGGTGGTGGCGGCGCGGGCCAATGGATTGCGCCCGGTAGATGGACCCTTTGGCAATTTCTCCGACGCCGAGGGTTTCAAAGCGCAGGCGCTGCGGGCGGCGGCGCTGGGCTGCGAGGGAAAATGGGCAATCCATCCTTCCCAGATCGCGCTCGCAAATGAAGTCATGAGCCCCTCGGAGGCCGATTTGGCAAGGGCGCGCAAGATCATTACGGCGATGAAGGAGGCAGAAGCGCAGGGAAAAGGTGCAGTGTCGCTCGACGGACGGCTGATCGACTATGCCTCAATACGGCAGGCGGAAGTGCTGGTGAAAAAAGCGGAACTCATCAGCGCGGAACAAATGTGATAGATGTTGCGCCGTTCGGCGGACTGATTGCGATGGAAAATTCGGCTAAAGCGGATCACCAAGCTGGGATGGGAAGCATGTCAAAGGAATATTCACGCGAGATCGAGTGGCCGACGATGGGGCTGATTGCCGCCGTCTACCTGGTCCTCATCGGCCTCGTGTGGCTCCACGCCAGCCTGCCCTGGTGGGTCATCCTCCCTGTCGGCGCTTACTTTGCGGCCCTCCATGCCTCACTCCAGCACGAGGTTCTGCATGGCCACCCAACCGGAAACAGACTGCTGAACGAGGCGCTGGTGTTCGCGTCACCCACGATGTGGCTACCCTTTCACCGCTACCGCCAGACGCATCTGCTCCATCATAATGATTCAAACCTTACAGACCCGAGGCTCGATCCTGAATCCTACTATTTGTTTCCCGAGGCATGGGCGGAAATGACGGGCATCCGCCGGGTTCTGTTCGAGATCAACCACACGCTGGCAGGCCGCATGGCTATCGGCCCGGCCATCAGCATCCTGCGCTTCTGGTCATCCGAGTTTCGCGGCATGGCTAACGGCAACCTGGAGACGGCGCGGGCCTGGGCGTGGTTCGCCCTATCGGCAGCAATCACCATCTGGTTTGTTGTGTGGGTGGCGGGCATGCCGCTCTGGCAGTATTATTTTCTGATCGCCTATCCCGGCATCTCACTGGCTCTGGTCCGCTCCTATTGCGAACATCAGGCAGCGGAAGCTGTTGAACACCGCACGATCATCGTCGAGGCTTCACCCTTCTGGTCGCTCCTGTTCCTCAACAACAATCTGCACGTGGCGCACCATGCGAGGCCGGCACTTGCGTGGTACAAGATCCCCGCCTTCTACCGCGCCGAACGCGCGCAGTTAATAGCCCAGAACAACGGTTATCTGATGAAGGGTTATGGCGAGATTTTCTCCCGCTTCTTCCTGAAGGCGAAGGAGCCCATCCCCTACCCCAGCATAAAGTGGCTGAAGAAGTTATAGCTCCCCTGCCCGATTGAAGGTGGCGATCACGGTTCGAGGAGGTTAATAAGGCCCCGTTTCGATCTCGGGAGTATCAACGTGACCAATCTCATCGAAGTTGCCGGGCTACGCGTGGCCGGAGACCTGTTTACATTCGTGGCGGATGAAGCGCTTCCGGACACGGGTGTGGCCGAACTGGATTTCTGGCGCTGCTTTGCTGACATCATTCATGAGTTGACTCCGCAAAACCGCGCACTTCTGGCAAAGCGCGAGGCGCTGCAGGTGAGGCTCGATGATTGGTATCGCGCAAACGGCGCTCCATCTGACCTGGAAGCTTACAAGCAGTTTCTGAAAGAGATTGGATATCTGGTCGAAGAGGGACCAGACTTTCAGGTGACGACAAAAAACGTGGATCCGGAGATAGCGCTTGTCGCAGGGCCACAGCTCGTCGTCCCTGTCATGAATGCACGCTATGCTCTCAATGCCGCGAATGCGCGCTGGGGTTCGCTTTATGACGCGCTTTATGGCACGGATGCGATTCCGGAGAGCGGCGGAGCGGAAAAGGCCAAGGGCTACAATCCGGCTCGTGGTGCCAAGGTCATCGCCTGGGTGCGGCATTTTCTCGATACGGCGGCACCGCTGGCATCAGGCAGTTGGGCGGATATATCCAATGTCTCGGTAAAGGATGGTGCTCTCCTTACCGACCTTGGCGGTCTTGCAGAGGCCTCTCGCTTCCGGGGCTTCAAGGGTTCGGCGGACGCGCCATCGGCAGTTCTGCTCGTCAACAACGGGCTTCATCTCGAGATCGTGTTTGACCGCGCTCATTTGATCGGCAAGACCGACAAGGCCGGAATTGCTGACGTCGTGATCGAGTCCGCGATGACGACCATTATGGATTGCGAGGATTCCGTCGCGGCGGTCGATGCCGCGGACAAAGTGACGGTCTATCGCAACTGGCTGGGTCTTATGAATGGCGATCTCGCCGAGGATGTCGAGAAGGGCGGAAAGACAATCACCCGGCGGCTGAATGAGGATCGCACATACGAGGGGACGGACGGCAAAACACTGACACTTCCCGGCCGCGCGCTGATGCTGGTGCGCAACGTGGGGCATTTGATGAGCAATCCGGCGATCCTCGACCGCGAGGGGCATGAAGTTCCGGAAGGCATCATGGATGCGATGATAACAGGGCTGATCGCGCTGCATGATATCGGACCCAATGGACGGCGCGCCAATTCCCGGGTGGGCTCCATGTATATCGTGAAGCCCAAGATGCACGGACCGGAAGAGGTAGCCTTCGCGGTGGAGATCTTTGCGCGCGTGGAGCAGGCCCTTGGCATGGCAGCGAACACGATGAAGATCGGCATCATGGACGAGGAACGGCGGACGACCGTGAACCTCAAGGAATGCATCCGCGCCACGAAGGACAGGATCGTCTTCATCAATACCGGTTTCCTTGATCGCACCGGTGATGAGATCCACAGCTCGATGGAAGCAGGCCCTATGATCCGCAAGGGCGCCATGAAGGGCGCTCCATGGATTGCAGCCTATGAAGACTGGAACGTCGACATCGGACTCGCCTGCGGGCTTCCCGGTCACGGGCAGATCGGCAAGGGCATGTGGGCCGTACCCGACATGATGCATGCCATGCTGGAACAGAAGATCGCCCATCCGAAAGCTGGGGCAAACACGGCCTGGGTGCCATCTCCCACCGCGGCCACACTTCATGCCACGCATTATCACTGCGTGAATGTTGCAGAGGTCCAGAAGAGCCTGAAGTCCCGCCAACGCGCAAAGCTTGACGATATTCTCTCGGTTCCCGTGGCTGTCCGGCCCAATTGGTCTGCGGAAGAAATCCAGAAGGAACTCGACAACAACGCCCAAGGGTTGCTTGGCTACGTGGTGCGCTGGATCGATTTCGGCATTGGCTGCTCGAAAGTGCCCGACATCGACAATGTGGGGCTGATGGAAGACCGCGCCACATTGCGCATCTCATCGCAACATATCGCCAATTGGCTTCGGCATGGCGTGTGTTCCGAGGCGCAGGTCATGGAAACACTGAAGCGCATGGCCGCGGTGGTGGATCGTCAGAACGCAGCCGATCCGCTCTATCATCCGATGGCGGATGATTTACAGGGCTCGATAGCGTTTCAAGCGGCCTGCGATCTGGTGTTCAAAGGAACGACACAGCCAAGCGGCTACACCGAGCCGCTGTTGCACATGCACCGGCTGGCTTTGAAGGCAAGAGTGTAGATTTCTACTCGCCGTAGGGAATCCAGATGTTCTTTACCTGTATAGCACGGCGAACATACTCCTGACCCTGTCCCTGCTGGCGGTCGAGCCAGTTCCGTCGCTTGCCATTCGAGACCCATGTGGGCTTGAGGTTTCCCGCAGAGGCCTTTTCTACCAGCGCCGATCCTGAGGCGCTTCCGAAATACCAGAGTGCCGATACATCATCGTGCTCCGCCAAGGTCTTCGCCAGTTCATCCCGCTCGCCCGTCACGATGTTGACGACGCCGCCGGGAAGATCGGATGTATCGAAGACCTGATAGAAATCGGTGGCGGCAAGCGGCTGGCGCGGAGCCGGAACAGCAATCACACGGTTGCCCATCGCGATAGCCGGCATGACGAGCGAGACGAAGCCCAGCAGAGGCATCTCGTCAGGGCAGAGAATACCCATCGTGCCATAGGGCTCGTTCATGGCGAGCGTCACGTGACGCGATTTCGTGGCATGAACGCGGCCATCATATTTATCGGCCTGCGCGGCATACCAGAAGATGCGGCGGAGTGAAGCCTCGACTTCAATGTCGGCCTGTTTCTGGGTCTGGCCTAAGGACTTCAGACGCGATGCGAATTCGGCGGCGCGGGCAGAAAGGTTCTCCGCGATATAGTAGAGCACCTGCGCACGGTTATGCGCCGTTGCGGATGACCAGCCGCCGGCCTTGGATGCGGCTTCCACCGCATTGCGAATATCTTTCCGGTTGCCGAGGCCGGCCTGCCCGATGGCAGCCGATTTTGCGCCGTATACGGTATAAGAGTAACCGGAATCGGGGCGTGCCTGCTTGCCGCCGACATAGAGCTTCGCCGTGCGGTCGATGCTCGGGAGCGCTGATGCATCGATGCTCTCGGCGGGCATCACGCTCAGCGGTGCTATTTTCTCATCGGAGCCTTTGGCGAGATCGGCTTCCCAGCCAGGAACAAGATATTCGAACATGCCTTCACGGCCACCCTCGCGGCCAAAGCCTGACTCCTTGTAGCCGCCAAAACCCGCGGCCGCATCGAAAAGATTGGTGGAATTGATCCAGACTACGCCGGCTTTCACACGCGCGGCGGTGTCAAGTGCCACGTTGATGTTCTCGGACCAGATCGTCGCAGCGAGACCATAGCGCGTATGATTGGCAATTGTTGCGGCTTCATCCGGCGTGCGGAAGGTCATGACCGCGGCGACAGGGCCGAAAATTTCGACATCCATGACAGTTGAAGCCGGCTCGACATTCAAGAACAGCGATGGCGCGAAGAAGTTGCCCTTTTCCGGCAGCACACACGAAGACTGAACGAGTGTGCCACCTTCTGATTGGCCCTTGACGACAATTTCGCGAATGCGCGTAAGCTGGATCGGGTCGACGATGGCGCCCATGTCAACAGACTTGTCGAGCGGGTCGCCGACACGCATCGTTTCCATGCGGCGCTTGAGTTTGGTCAGGAATCTTTCCGCTATGCCTTCCTGCACGAGCAGGCGCGATCCTGCGCAGCAAACCTGGCCCTGGTTGAACCAGATAGCATCGACAACGCCTTCGACAGCGGCATCCAGGTCAGCATCTTCATGGACAATGAAGGGCGATTTGCCACCCAATTCCAGCGAGAGCTTCTTGCCTGAACCTGCGGTAGCCTTGCGGATCAGGCGGCCAACGTCAGTCGAACCGGTGAAGGCGATCTTGTCGACGCCGCCATGATCGACGAGGGCCGCGCCAGTCTTGCCATCGCCTGTCACGATGTTGACGACGCCCGGCGGAAGACCCGCTTCGTGGCAGATTTCGGCGAAAGCCAGTGCAGTCAAGGGCGTGTATTCGGCGGGTTTGAGAACAACCGTGTTTCCGGCCGCTAGCGCTGGAGCGATCTTCCATGCAAGCATCAGAAGCGGGAAGTTCCACGGGATGATCTGGCCGCAAACGCCCAAAGGCCGATAACCGGGGAACTCGTCCTCGATCATCTCCGCCCAACCAGCATGGTGGTAGAAGTGGCGTGCGACCAGCGGAATGTCGATATCGCGCGACTCGCGGATGGGCTTGCCGTTGTCCATCGTTTCAAGAACGCTCAGGAAGCGCTCGCGCTTCTGGATCATGCGGGCGATGGCATAAAGATGCGTGGCACGGATATGTCCAGGCAGCTTTGACCACGACGTGAAGGCCTTGCGCGCAGCCTTCACAGCCGCATCGACATCAGCGGCGGAGCCTTGTGCGACGCGGGCGAGCTTTTCGCCATTTGCGGGGTTCATGACATCGAACACGGAACCATCGGACGATGATACGAATGTGCCATCAATGAAATGTCCGAAGCCCTGTTCGTGGGCTTTGAGCCAATCGGTGATGTAGCCGCTGGCTTCCGGGGCCGGTCCGTAATCCATGGTGTCGAGTATCTCTCTGACGCGGGGCATCGGGTGTCCCTTAAGCGAGGGCGTGATGGGTGAGGGCCGAGTAGCGGCCCGTGACCTGATGCTCGAGCTGACGCTCGATATCGGCCAGCATGGAGGACGCTCCGATGCGGAAAAGATCGGGCTCCAACCAGCGGCGGCCCAGTTCTTCCTTCATGAGGATCAGCCAGATGATGGCATCCTTCGAAGTCTTCAATCCGCCAGCAGGCTTGAAGCCGATGTGGAAACCAGTAATCTCGCCGTAGTCTCTCAGTGCACGGACCATCGTGAGGCTGACGGGCAATGTGGCGTTGACGTCTTCCTTGCCGGTGGAGGTCTTGATGAAGTCGGCACCTGCCTGCATCGCCACCATCGAGGCCTTGTAGACATTGCGGAGCGTCTTCAGGTCGCCCGTCGCAAGTATGGCTTTCATATGTGCTTCGCCGCAGGCCTCGCGCATGGCTGCGACCTCGTCATAGAGTGCCGCCCAGTCCTGCGTGAAGACCTGCGCGCGATTGATGACGATATCGATTTCCTGCGCACCCTCGCCCACTGCATAGCGGATTTCAGCCAGCCGCTGCGGCAAGGGTGTGAGGCCTGCAGGAAAACCCGTGGCAACCGATGCCACTGGTATGCCCGAGCCCTCTAGCGCCTTCACCGCAGGGCCGACCATGGATGGATAGACGCAGACGGCGCCCACTTTCGGCGGTGCATCGGAAAGGCCCAAGGTTTCCACGATGTCATCGCGCAGTGGACGTTTCGCCTTGGCACAAAGGCGGCGCACACGGCTCGGTGTATCATCTCCGGCGAGCGTGGTGAGGTCGATGCACTGCAGGGCCTTTACCAGCCAAGCGGCCTGATAATCCTTCTTCACCGTGCGGCGCGTACCTAGCGTTGCTGTGCGGCGCTCGGCTGCCGAGAGGTTCACTTGCACATCCTCGAACCACGCGCGATTGAGTTTCGTTCCGGAATTTCTCTCGAACGGTGCAAAGGCAGCACTCTCGACGGGACGAAGTTCATTCATGACACATACCTCCTGACGGCCTAACGCCTCGGGACTTCAAACCTTCAGCTTAACGGACAATTCCCCTCAGGTGAAGGAGATGGCCTTGAACCGCTTGGTCTGCTCGACCAAAGCCACTTCGGTCGGAAGCCGTTCCATCGAGGACGCCCCATAGAAGCCGTGGCAATTCTTCGTGTTCTTCAAGATGAACTCAGCATCATCCGGCATCGAGACGGGACCGCCATGGACGATGACGATCGCATCCTTGTTCACTTTCAGCGCGGCCTCTGCCCATTCGTCGACGAGGGCCGGGCAATCCTTCAGTTTCAGTGCCGTCTTCGAGCCGATGGAACCGCCGGTGGTGAGACCCAGATGGCAGACGACAATGTCGGCGCCGGCTGCTGACATGGCAGCAGCTTCACCCGCGTTGAAGACATAAGGCGTCGTCAGCATGTCCTTTTCGTTCGCCAGCCTGATGAGATCCACTTCGAGCCCATAGGACATTCCGGTTTCTTCGAGATTGGCGCGGAGGATCCCGTCGATGAGGCCCACGGTCGGGAAATTCTGGATACCAGAGAACCCAATGGCTTTCAGATCGTCCAGGAACTTGTCGAAGATGCAGAACGGATCGGTGCCGTTCACGCCCGCGAGCACTGGTGTGCGCTTGGTGACGGGCAATACTTCGCGCGCCATCTCCATGACGATATCGTTGGCGTTCCCATAGGCGAGGATGCCGGACAGCGAGCCCCGCCCTGCCATGCGGTAACGCCCGGAGTTGTAGACGACCATCAGGTCGATGCCGCCTTCTTCCTCACATTTGGCGGAAAGCCCCGTACCTGCTCCTCCCCCCACGATCGGGATGCGGCGGCGCTTCATGTCCTGGAATTTTTCCATCAGGGTTTTGCGTTCGAAACGGGGCAAAAGGCTTCTCCATCGGATGGCTGCTGGAGGGTTATGGAGTGAGTGCGGCGCATCCGCAACAGCAACAGCAACAGCAAACGAAAACACCCGGCTGTTTCCAGCCGGGTGCATCACGATCAATGACGGTCAGGGGTCAGGTCGGAAGGACAAAGAACCAGTTGGCCCAGAGCACGACCGCCGCACCAGCAATGAGCGCAAGATAGGGCAGGATGCCAGCCTTGCGCTCGCCCATGTCGCCTTCCTTCAAGCCCAGTTCTTCCAGTGCGCCCTTGGGGAACTTGCCACCATCCTGAATGTAGTGCCGGTAATAGAACACCGGCAGAATGAGCGCAGCAAAGACGAGGCCGGCCCA
>JBKJQU010000479.1:0-4051 GCA_046594995.1 Aestuariivirga sp. | reverse complement strand
TTCAAAAGTTGAGATTGTTCGGTCTTCAACATCACCTGCAAGACCAAAGGAAAAGTTCATGAAAAACGTGATGATTGCTGCCACAAATCTCGCAACACTATGCCCTGCAGCGTAATTCATTAAAGCGCTTCCTTGATATCTTTCTGTTGGGCAGTATAGTAAGGGTCTTGACCTACCGATATTGGGAAACCCGTGCCAATTCTGTCTAATAATCTAGCCGATCCCTTTGCTGATCGTCGCAGAGAACTAGCTAAAATCTCACTTGGACTAAGGTGGCAGCAGTACAGGCGTTGCAACACGCGTTCAATTTCGTTTTCGCTCATGTGACCGGGTAATATGCCAATCTCAACAGAAGCGTCGCCGTCCCATCGGAATATTGTCCAAACTCTTCGCATACCGTGATCCGTTCATCGGGAGGATGGAGAGGAGAGCAGCAACGTCAAATTTTGTCAAATTCTGGCGTACAGTATCTTGCTCTACATTTATGGATCAACATTTCAAAGAGGGAATAAATGATGGAATGGTCCGACCACCATCAAAAATGTAAAATCATTTCAATTAGTTAAAGTACGATCTGGCGGAGAGGGAGGGATTCGAACCCCCGGTACGTTTGCACGTACTCCGCATTTCGAGTGCGGCGCGATCGACCACTCTGCCACCTCTCCGCATGCCGGTGTATGTGGATCGCGGGCAGGTAGATAGCGAAGAGAGTGGCCGCTGCCAACCCCTATTCGCGGGCGCCGTTCACTCTCCGCTTCCGGCAAGGTTGACTTGAAGCCGCCGCGTGCTAGAACCCGTTGCATTATCCGAAGGCAGGACATTACGCAGGACATGGGCCGGAAACTCGTGAGCTATGGTCTGATGGGCACCGCGACAGCGGTATGCACTGGCGTATCCGTGCCCCGGAAACTCACGAAAACCACCAAAACGGCGTGAGCCTTCTCCCCGGCCTTCCCCCGCGGGGATGGAAGGCTAACCCCTTGATGCCCGAAAAGCGGAACCATGACGGTTCGCGGGGGACGGGTTGGACGGATAGCAGGAGAATTGACATGGGTTACAAGGTTGCGGTCGTCGGCGCCACGGGCAATGTGGGCCGCGAAATGCTCTCGATTCTCGAGGAGCGCCAGTTTCCGGTGGATGAGGTTCACGCCATTGCCTCGCGGAAATCGATGGGTGTCGAGGTATCTTTCGGCGACCGGACGCTGAAGTGCCAGGACCTCGAGCAGTTCGATTTCTCAAAGATGGATTTCTGCCTGATGTCGGCAGGCTCCGCCGTGTCGAAGGAATGGTCGCCGAAGATCGGTGCGACAGGCTGCATCGTCATCGATAACTCGTCGTGCTGGCGCTATGATCAGGAAGTTCCACTGATTGTTCCGGAAGTGAACGCCAATGCGCTGGTCGAATACATGGCGCGCAACAACCGCCGCAACATCATCGCCAATCCGAACTGCTCGACGGCACAGCTCGTTGTGGTGCTGAAGCCGCTTCATGACGTGGCGAAGATCAAGCGCGTGGTGGTGTCGACGTATCAGTCGGTTTCGGGCGCAGGCAAGGAAGGGCTCGACGAGCTCTGGAACCAGACGAAGGGCATCTTCGTCACCGACCAGCCGACGCCCAAGAAGTTCACCAAGCAGATCGCCTTCAATGTCATTCCACATATCGATGTATTCATGGATTCAGGAGACACGAAAGAAGAATGGAAGATGACGGTCGAAACCAAAAAGATCCTCGATCCGAAGATCAAGCTCACGGCCACCTGTGTCCGCGTTCCGGTGTTCGTGGGTCATTCCGAAGCGGTCAACATCGAGTTTGAGCAGCCGATCTCGGCCGAGGAGGTCCGCGAGATCTTGCGCGAGGCGCCGGGCTGCATGGTCGTCGACAAGCGCGAGGATGGCGGCTACGTGACGCCCGTCGAATGCGTGGGCGACTTCGCCACCTTCGTGTCGCGCATCCGCGAGGATGCCACGATCGACAATGGCATCAATCTCTGGATCGTGTCCGACAATCTCCGCAAGGGCGCGGCATTGAACGCCGTGCAGATCGCCGAGAGCCTCATCAACCGCGGACTTCTGAAGAAGGCCGCCTGAGGAGAACAGGAATGATGACGAGGGCTGCGGTATTTGTGCTGACGGCCTTCGTTTTCGCCTCATCCGCTTGCGCCGATGCTCCGAAGCTCGGTCTTCCCATCACATGCGAATTGGGAAAGACCTGCTGGGTCCAGCAATATGTCGACCACGATCCTTCAGGCGCAGCGAAAGACTATGCCTGCGGCACCCAGACTTATGATGGGCATGACGGCACCGACATCCGCGTCCGCGACATAACCTCGCCAGCAGACGTAATTGCGTCAGCCGGAGGAACCGTGAAGGCCGTGCGCGACGGAGTCGCTGACCACCTGATCCGGAGCGATGCCGACCGTGCAGCCGTAACCGACCGGGAATGCGGCAATGGCGTTCTGATCTCGCATGAAGGTGGCTGGGAAACGCAATATTGCCATATGCGCCAGAGCTCCATTGCGGTGAAAGCTGGTGATGCCGTAAGCGCGGGCCAGAAGCTTGGGGCGGTCGGCTATTCCGGTATGGCCGAGTTTCCGCATGTTCATTTGACCGTTCGGGAAGGCAACAGGGCGGTTGATCCGTTCCGCGGCGGAAAAGACGGGACGCAGTGCGGGCAACCGGACAATCCTCTGTGGACGAAGGATGCGCTGCTTGCACTCGGCTACAGGAAAAGCGATATCCTGGCGCTGAGCTTCGCACCCGGTGCGGTGGAGATGGAGCAACTCGAGGAGGGCCGCGTTGCCGCTGTTCCTTCCCGTGACTGGCCGGCAATGGTGGCTTATGTCTGGGTTATCAATCTCGAGAAGGGCGACAGGGTGAACATCCTCTTCGAAGGGCCGCAAGGAATAGTTGCGGAAAACGGCGTCACGCTTGAACGCGCCAAGGCGCAGTATCTGCTCTTTGCAGGAAAGAAACGCCCGGCAAATGGCTGGCCGAAAGGCGTTTACAGGGCCCGCGTCGACGTTTCGAATGCGGACAAGACGCGGCTTGAAAGGGGCTTGCACATTACTATCGACTGACTGCATTTCTTATTGCCTGTGACCTCCATCACAGCCGATACAGCCAACTTGATTTAATTCCACCTTCATCGACGACAAGAGATGGAGAAAAACATGTTGCAACCATATGCTGCCGCTTCGCTTCCCAACGAGGGCCGCCACAACTTCTATCACAATATTCATAAGGCGCTCCGCCTCGGCCATTGCAGGATACTTGCAGCACTCGGTGCACATGACTTCGGGAACGAGGCCGCGACGCGCGCACTTTTTGAAGACCTCCGTGTGCTGATCAATCTTGGACGCTCGCATCTTGAAGGCGAGAATCGCGAGATTCATTCAGCACTCGAGGCCCGCAGGCCAGGCGCATCATCTCATGCGGCTGACGATCACCGGCATCACGAACAGGCCTTTTCCGAACTCGAATCGCTGATCCGTGCGGTCGAGGCTGCAACTCAGGGCAACCGCAACCGCGCAGGGAACGCGCTTTACAAGCGGTATGCGGTCTTTGCCGCCGCCGACTTGGAACACATGCACGAGGAGGAAACCGAACTTCTGCTCGCCTTGCAGGAGGCCTTCAATGACGACGAACTTCACGCCATCGAGAGCCGCATCGTTTCAGCTGTTCCGCCGCAGAAGATTATGGCCTACATGAAATTGATGATGCCTGCCCTCAATCATCCGGAGCGCGTGGGCATGCTCACAAAGCTGCAATCGACAATGCCGCCACAGGTATTCGCTGGCCTGATGGCGGAAGGCGTGAGGCCGTCGCTGAAAGAGGCCGACTTCGAGGCCGCAGCATCAGCCATCGGACTTCGCCTCGCAGCCTGACACGAAGCGAGGGAGGCTCCCAAGCCTCCCTTGTCTCAGACGGCGATATCGCCCCAGCTTGCGCAGCCTAGGATGGAACCAACCTTGCCTTGCTGGAGCAACGCCACGCATGCACTGCATTCCGCAGGCATGAGGCCATCCTTTGGAAGTGTGATCCGCTGTGCCTTG
>JBKJQU010000440.1:0-7269 GCA_046594995.1 Aestuariivirga sp. | reverse complement strand
GATGCCCGGCACAAGGGCGATCATGACCGGCTGCACAACGCTGCCTGGCGCTCGATCATCGTGCCTTCGGTCATCACGCTGATGAGCATGAACATCATCTTCGTCTACGGCGAGCAGTTGCTTGCGCTGTTCGGAGCGGAATTCGCCGTCGGGCGCGCGACGCTGTTGATCCTTCTTGCCGCACAGCTTCTCAGGGCGCTGGCGGGGCCTAGCGCGCACCTTCTCACCTTGAGCGGCATCCAGAGCGTCAACCTCGGGCTGGCGACGTCCTCACTGCTGATGCTGTTTCTTGCCAGTGCCGTCCTTTCGCCAATCTACGGAATCGAGGGTGCAGGCTATGCGGTGCTGCTGGCATATGTATACTGGATTGGCGCCAGTGCCATTGCGCTGCGGTGGCTCCGCGAGCCGTCCGTGGATGTGATGTGGCTGACGCTCCGCTCCTTCAGAACATGACCACAACCTTCGCGGATTGACGAAAGAAAAACGATGAGCAGATTTCTGGTGACGGGCGGAGCAGGCTATATCGGCAGTCACACCTGCAAGATGCTGGCAAAGAACGGCCATGATGTGTTGGTGGTCGACAATCTGTCACGTGGCCACAGGGACCTGGCGAAATGGGGCCATCTGGTGCAGGCCGACATTCGCGAGACCTCCGTGTTGCGCGAGGCCATGCGCTGGTTCAAGCCGGAAGCCGTGATCCACTTCGCGGCTTTTGCCTATGTGGGCGAGTCGGTGACGAACCCCCACATGTATTACGACAACAACGTCAACGGCACGCTCTCGATTCTGAAGGCCATGACGGAGGCGAATGTCGGAAAGCTGATCGTTTCCTCCACCTGTGCCACCTATGGCCAGCCCGACAAGCTGCCGATCACGGAAGAGACACCGCAGGCGCCGATCAACCCCTATGGCATGTCGAAGCTGATGATGGAGCGCATCTGCCAGGATTTCGATCATGCGCACGCCATCCGCTTCATGGCGCTGCGCTACTTCAACGCTTGCGGCTGCGACCCCGATGGCGAAACGGGCGAGCGCCACGATCCCGAACCACATTTGATTCCCCGCGCGCTTATGGCGGCCAATGGCGAGATCGACACGATGGACGTGTTCGGTGATGATTATCCGACACCGGATGGCACCTGCGTGCGTGACTATATCCACGTCAACGATCTGGCGAGCGCACATATTGCCGGTGCGCTCTATCTGATGGACGGCGGCAAGTCGGATGCTGTGAACCTCGGCACCGGCCGTGGCACGAGCGTGAAAGAGGTGCTTGATTCAGCCGGCCGCGTGGTTGGAAAGCCGGTTCCCTATCGCATGTCGCCGCGTCGTCCAGGCGATCCGGCGGAACTTGTGGCCGCCGTCGGCAAGGCGCGCCAGGTGCTGAACTGGCAGGCGGGGAATGTCGATCTCGACGAGATCATCCGCACGGCATGGAACTGGTATGCCAGGGACAGCTTGCGCTGACCGGTTCGAAAGTCCCGATCAAAATTCAGGCCGTGCACTGCGCTTTAGCAGCACCATCCCGTCATGCCGGGGATGCAGGCCCATGATGTGCGCGATGAAGGTTTCCAGGCCTCCGCGCATGATGGACAAGGTCCGGAAAGCAATCTAGGGTCGCCCCCGGATATGGTTCATCATAACACTGAACAAGAACCGGTCCCGATGGGCTTGCCCCGGATATTGCACCGCAAATTCACATGGGAGGACTACCAATGCAGAAGATCACCAGAAGAATGCTGATCGGCAGCGCGCTCGCGCTGTCCATGATGTCGACATCCGCATTCGCGGCCGACAAGATCCTGGCCTCGGTGCCGGGCCTGAGCTTCCCCTTCTTCGTTCACATGATGAACGCCTTCAAGGCCGAGATCGAGAAGCAGGGCTATGAAGCCATCGAAAGCGATGGCCAGGTTTCCTCGCCGAAGCAGACCGCTGACGTTGAAACGGCCATCACTCAAGGGGTGAAGGGCATCGTCATCAGCCCGAACGAAGTGGACGCCATGGCGCCCGCACTCCAGCAGGCGGTAGAAGCCGGAATTCCGGTTGTCACCGTCGATCGCCGCGTTCCCTCGGTCGAAGGCATTCTTGCCCATGTCGGCGCTGACAACGTGAAGGGTGGCGAAGCCCAGGGCAACCTGATCGTTTCGATGTTCCCCAATGGCGCCACCATCGTCAACCTGCAGGGCCAGTCTGGCGCCTCGCCGGCCATCGACCGCAACAAGGGCCTGCACAACGTGCTCGACGGCATGGCGGATAAATACAAGATCGTGTTCGAGCAGACCGCAGGCTTCGCCCGTGACAAGGGTCTCTCAGTGACTGAAGCCGCTCTTTCTGGTCTGGCCGAAGCACCGCAGGTGATCGTTGCCGCGAATGACGACATGGCGCTGGGTGCGATGGAAGCCGTGAAGGCCCGTGGCCTCTCTGGCATCGTCATCATCGGTTTCGATGCACTGCCGGAAGCTCTGGCCCAGGTTCGTGACGGTGGCCTCACCGCCACGATCGAGCAGTTCCCCGGCCAGCAGAGCGCCCTTGGCGTGCAGACGCTTGTCGCCTTCCTGAAGGACGGCACGAAGCCTGCCGAAAAGGTTCTGCTGCTGACGCCGGTTGCCGTGACCAAGGACAACCTGAACATCGCCGAACGCCTCGGCGAAGTGAAGTAACCGATCTGAAAAGGCTCTCCGGCCGGGATCATCTCCCGGCCGGAAGGTTTTCGATGAGCGAAGCACCACAAGAACCCAGGCTTTTGCGCATGGCGGGGATTTCCAAGTCCTTCCCCGGCGTGCGCGCGCTTGATTCCGTTGACTTCGAGGTGGGCGAGGCTGAAATACACGCCTTCCTCGGCGAGAACGGCGCAGGTAAATCAACCCTTTTGAAAATCCTGTCGGGTGCACAGTCTCCCGACACCGGTACGATCGAATTCGGCGGTGCGCGCGTGAGTTTCGCCAGCCCGCAGACGGCGCAGGCGGCAGGAATCGTCACTATCTATCAGGAATTCACGCTGGCACCCGACATGACGGTGGCCGAGAACGTGTTCATCGGCCGCGAACCGGGATCGCGCTTCTTCATCAGCCGCAAGCAGCTTGAAGAGCAGACGCAGGCACTTTGCACCCGCATCGGCCTTGACCGCAGCCCCCGTGCACTCGTCCGCGACCTGTCGGTTGCCGAGCAGCAGATGGTGGAAATCGCCCGCGCGCTGTCGATGAAATCACGCCTCATCGTGATGGACGAGCCGACGAGCGCCTTGAGCCGTGCCGAGGTCGAAAAGCTCTTTTCCATCATCCGCACACTGAAACGCGGAGGCATCTCGACGATCTTCGTCACCCACAGGCTCGAGGAAGTCTTCGAGGTCTGCGACAGTTACACCGTGCTGCGCGATGGCCGCCATGTGGGCCGGGGAAGAGTCGCTGATATCTCGATGGACGGTATCATCCACCTGATGGTGGGCCGCGAACTTGGCCTGCTGGCACCACGGGACAAAAGCTTTGCCACATCGGAAACGGCGCTTTCAGTCGAAGGCATTTCGCGCCGCCGCAAGGCCACCGATGCCAGCGCCATCGAACTCCATGGCGTGTCCTTCCATGTCAACAAGGGCGAGATCCTGGGGATCGCCGGACTGGTAGGTGCTGGCCGCACCGAAACCGCCCGCGTCATCTTTGGAGCCGACAAGTTCGATTCAGGCACCGTTTCGATCGGCGGCAAGCCTGTTTCGATCTCGTCGCCTCATGATGCGATCTCACAAGGCGTCGGCCTCGTGCCGGAAGACCGCAAGCAGCAGGCGCTGTTCCTGGCCCTTGCCATCCGCACCAATCTCTCGATTGCAGCCCATGACCGGATCTCGTCGATGGGCGTCTTCATCAACACCGCCAAGGAAGATGCGCTGGTGGAGGAATACAGGAAGCTTCTGAACATCCGCATGGCCTCGCCCGACCAGCTCGTCGGCAATCTTTCAGGCGGCAATCAGCAGAAGGTGGTGCTGGCGCGCTGGCTGGCGCTTCGCCCAAAAGTTCTGATCGTGGATGAGCCGACGCGCGGTATCGATGTGGGCGCCAAGGTCGAGGTTCATAATCTCCTGTTCCAGATGGCCGAAGCGGGTATCGCCATTGTGGTGATATCTTCCGAACTGCCGGAGGTGCTGGCGCTGGCAGACCGCATCGTCACCATGCGCGAAGGCCGCGTGACGGGTGAAGTGATGCGCGAGCACGCAACGCAGGAAAAACTCATGACGCTGATGACCATCGGGTCACAGCGCGCAGCCTGAGCGAGGAATTCCCATGACAGACGCCACGTCGCGGCAGACGGACAACGGTTTTGACGCCTTCTCCTTTCTGGCGAAGTTTGCGCCGCTGATCTTCCTGCTGCTGCTGATGGCGGTCTTCTACATGCTGGAGCCGCGCTTTCTGTCCTCCGTCAATCTCTTCAACGTGATGCGCCAGGTTTCGATCACCGGCCTTCTCGCCATCGGCATGACCTTCGTGATCCTGACGGCAGGCATCGACTTGTCGGTTGGCTCGCTGCTCGCCTTCGCAGGCCTTGTGGCGGCGGCCGTCGCCAAAGGCGGCATGCAGGATCGCTTCACGGTGGGCGACGACACCATCGGCTTCGGCTGGCCCGCCGCCGCGCTGGCGGCCATTCTCATCGGGCTGATCGGCGGACTTCTGCAGGGCGTCGCGATCACCAGGCTGAAAGTTCCGGCCTTCGTGGTGACGCTGGGCGGCATGTCAGTCTTCCGGGGCGCGGCCCTGCTGTTTGCCTCAGGCGGCCCGATTTCGGGCTTCCAGCCTGATTTCACCTGGTGGGGCCAGGGGCGCATTCTCTCGGTGCCCGTGCCCGTGATCATTTTTCTGGTGGCGGCCCTCATCGCTCATATCGTGCTGAGCTACACGCGCTATGGCCGCAGGGTCTATGCCGTGGGCGGCAATCCGGAGGCCGCGCGTCTGGCAGGCCTCAACGTCAGCGGTATCATCTGCAGCGTCTATATTATCATGGGCTTCTTCGCAGGCCTTGGTGCCTTCGTGCTGTCGGCCCGCCTCAATTCGGCGGAAGCCGTGGCCGGAACGGGCTACGAGTTGACTGTCATTGCCTCCGTGGTGATCGGCGGCACGAGCCTCTTCGGCGGCTCTGGCTCGATCTTCGGAACGGTGATCGGCACCATCCTCATCGGCGTGTTGCTCAATGGCCTCGTCATGATGAATGTCAATTCCTACATCCAGCAGATCATCATCGGCGTCATCATCGTGCTGGCCGTGGCTTTCGACACCTTCGCCAAGTCGCGCCGCCGCAAGGCGTGAGCGACTACTTCAGGCAGGCCTTGGCCCAGGCCTGAACCTCCTTGGTCACCGGAAGCTTTTCGCTGCGCCCTGCGACGCTCAGCGAAAAGCTCCTGGCCGCGCCAAGGCTCTTGTAGATGGCATCCGAATCCATGCCCTGGGCCGAGGCGTCCCAGGTGCCGTTCATTTCGGTGAACGAGAAGCTGTTGACCGGCATCTCATAGGTTTTTCCGCCCGCTTCGAGGATCATCACGCTCCGTTCGGCGGCAACCGATTTCGCTACCTGATCTGACGGGATGTCCATCAGTTCGGCTTCAAGCGGCCCGCCGCAGTTGAGGCTGGCCAGCAGGCATTCATCACCGCACTCCCCCGAGAAGTGGATGCCGCGGACGGTCACCCCGTCTTCCATGCCTTCGGTCGAAGTGACGCTGATCTTTTCTTCCGCGGCCACCGGAGTGATGCAGGCGGCGGAAATCAAACCGGCGAGCAGGGCCGTACGCATATTCATGGGTCATCTCCTGTCGGTTGATGTACCAGCATTACCGCAGTTGCATCGTCGGCGGGTTTGAAACGCGGATATTTCATGCAATCGGGATCGTCAGCCTCCGTGGCGCGTAACGCGGCAAGGACGTGATCGACGCTCGCCTTGCTGGCATCGATCAAGCCCTGGTCATCGAAAAGACCATAGTGATCGACAGCGCGGTAATATCCATCCGTACACAGGAGAAGTTCCGCAGGCGATCCAATGTCGATGTATTGCGGCATCGCAAGGCTTGCCCGGCTGCATTCGAGAATGCTGTAGCCATCGGGCAGGTTGCGCATCCTGCGTGCCGCCAGAAGCTGCGGGCGAAACTCATCCAGCAGGGCTTTGATATCGAGAACCCCGGCATCGCGGCGCTTCCGCGCCTCTGTGGAAAGCCAGTGGTCGAAGGCATTGTTGGGGGATGCAGCGATGATCTGGTGATTATGGTCATCGGCGCGCGCAAGAAGGCAGGAATCGCCAAGCCTCAGCGCTTTCCATTGATCGCCGTAGCGCTTGACAAGGATGAGGCAGGCGGCGGGCGGATCATAATCCGCCGGAAGATCGAGGTTGCTCGCGATTGACGTGAAGTCGCCGATCAGGCTGGAAACGAGTTCTTCGAGAAGATCGGGGAGGGAGATGTCCCGGCGCGCAAGCCGCAGCAGATGCAGATGTGCCCGGCTGACAAGCCACGCCGCATCTGTCGCAACGCCCAGGTGGTTGCGGCCATTGATGCCGGTGACGCCATCGAAGACCCATGCGGCCGTAATATTATCCGGACTGCCGATGATACCCCATCCGTCCTCGTTGACCGGGCCGCTCCCCGCCGTGACTGCACTTGAAAGCTTCAAGACCTCATCCTCATGTGCCGTCGATCCATGCCGCCTTTACTGCAAGGTCATCGCCCAGATGGACCAGGCTTGCAAGATAACCCGGAGCGATGCGCCCCAGCTCATGGTCGAGGCGCAGAAATGTTGCAGGGTTGAGCGACGCCATGCGCAGGACATCGCCCAGACCGAGGTTCAGCTTGTTCACGCAATAGCGCACTGCCTGATCCATGGTCAGATCGGAGCCTGCCAGCGTTCCATCTTCGAGTTGAAGCCTGCCGTGAGCGCGAAACACCTTGCGCCCTTGCAATTCGAATTGATCGGGGCCACCCGCCGCCGCTGGCATGGCATCGCTCACCAGCATCATGCGCGATGCAGGTTTTGCGGCGAAGGCGGCTTTCATCGCGGCATCATGAACGTGATGGCCATCTGCGATGATGCCAACGAAGCTATGAGGATCGGAAAGAGCAGCGCCTGCCATCCCGGGCTCGCGGCCATTCATCTGGCTCATGGCATTGTAGAGATGCGTGAATGAGCGTGCTCCGGCCTCCAGTGCCGCCTTTGCCTCTTCATAGGTTGCCTCCGCATGGCCGAGGCTGACGAGCACGCCGTGGTCAGCGAGTTGCCTGATCAGGTCCGGGCTGACCTTGTTGGG
>JBKJQU010000386.1:0-6165 GCA_046594995.1 Aestuariivirga sp. | reverse complement strand
GTTGCCATCATCATGAAGTCGGCCCACTTGGCGGCATCCGCCACGGTCATGACCTTGAGGCCATCGGCCTCGACCTTCTTGGCGGTGGCGGAACCTGCCTTCAGCGCAACGGCGATGTTGGTGGCGCCAGAGTCCTTGAGGTTCAGGGCATGCGCCCGGCCCTGACTGCCGTAGCCGACGATGACGACCTTCTTTGCCTTGATGAGGTTAACGTCGGCATCCCGGTCATAATAAACGCGCATGTCTGTCCAGTCCCTGTTGAAAAGATGCCGTCGCCATTAGCGGCAGCCCCATTTCAATGCAAGGGCGAAGCTGCATGGGCAGCATGTGCCGGCGTGCGGCGCCGGGGCCTAGAGGATGCGGAAATCCGAACTGTCCAGCGTCACGGGCTGGTCGAAAACCGCGATGATCACATTGGTTGTGGCGGCATCGCCATCCGCATCCCAATAGAGGCTCTGGTTCGATGCCGCATAAAGGAAGCGGCCATGTCCGGCATTGGCCGCGCCCTCCTCGGCGAAATAGCTCTGATCGGGCAGAGTGCCAGCGGTGAGGCCGTATCCGGCGGCATTGACGGCCAGACAGTCTCCATCTCTGAAATCCATGATCCGGTCGTGGCTGTTGCCGGCCGCCCAATCGAGCAGGAAGACGTCCTTGCCGCCGCCGCCAGACAGTGTGTCACGGCCTTCACCTCCTTCGAGCAGATCGGCCCCGCCACCACCTTTCAGAGTGTCCCGGCCGCCGTCGCCGCAGAGTGTGTCCCGCCCGCCGCCGCCCTGCAGCCGGTCGTTTGCATCGCCGCCATGAAGTGAATCATCTCCCAGCGAGCCGGCCAGATTGTCGTTGCCGCCAAGACCGAAGATGTGATCGCCAAGCTCCGTGCCGTCCATCGCATCCGCCGCCGCGGTGCCCAGCCACGCGCCCGCCGGAGCGGAGATCACGGTAAGGCTGACGCTCGCCGTTTGCGAGGCGCCATGCTCGTCGTTGAGCGTATAGGTGAAGGAATCCGTGCCCGAGAAGCCCGCAGGCGGCGTGTAGACGAAATCGCCGTTGAGATAGACCGAGACCACGCCGCCCCGCGCGGTGAGGGTCGTGCGGTTCAGGACGCTGAGGCCATCGCCATTGCTGTCGCTGTCGGCGCCAGCGCCATTGTCGGCGAGAAGATTGCCGGTGATCTGCTGGCCGCTGATCCCGGCGAAAGCGTCATCCTGCGCCTCCGGCCTGTCATTTCCTTCCGGGGTATCGGTGACGGTGAGCGTCACGCGGGCCTGGTCGAGGGTGTAGTCCGCGTCGATCAGCGTGTAGTCGAACCAGTCGACACCCGTGAAGCCCGCCGGTGCCTGATAGGAGAAAGTTCCATCGGTGTGGAGCGTGACGCGGCCACCCTCTGCCGTGAACAGCACGGAAGCCGTGGCGAACACCGGAAAGGTGACGTAGCCCGAGTGCTGGAGATAGAGAAAGCCGAAGATGCCATTGGAAAAGAAGGCTCCGAGATAATCTTCGCCGGTGAGGGCCGGATCGAAACCCGCCCCGGCATAGCCCAGAAGCGTGCCATCGGAGTCGCTGTCCATGCCATTGCCGTTGTCGGCGCGAAGATCGCCGGTGATAGTTGTGGAGAGGTGGCCTTGCGCCGCCGTGAAACCATCGTCTGCCGCTACCGGTGCCGCTGTCATGGCGTGTCCCCTCGCCTTGCCGGGCCAAATCCCGGACAACATACGGAAAGGTAACAAGGTGCACCCTCCATCAAGCTGACATCGCCTGTCAGCGAATTGTCAGTTACGCGGGAAGGCCGAGTCTGCCGGCGACAATCTGGGCGAGGAATTTCTGGACCAAGCCGATGCGGCTGAGATTGGCCGCGAGATAATCACGTGCCAGCGGCAGCAGATCGGAATCCGACTGGTAGAAGGGTGTGAAGAGGCGCGACATCGCCTGGTAGAGCTTCACGTGGAACCTGCGGGATTTCGCGTAAGCACTGAGCGCATCACGCAAATCCGCATGTTCCTTGAGCGCGAAGGCGAGTGCCGAGACATCGAGCAGGGCCATGTTGATGGGGAGAACGCCCAGCATGACCGAGGCCTTGCCATGTGGATCGAATGCAGCGCCCGGCCACGCAAGTCTCCCAACGCCTCGTAGCGCACATCCAGCACGACCCGGCCAGAACCGCAGGCCTTTGCCATGGAGGCGGTCGATGCGGGAGCCGAGACTGCGAATGCGGGGGCCAACGCCCAGCCAGTCGAGCACGGCCAGCCCGGTTGGCTGCAGGATGAGGCCGGACCCCAGGGGCTTCGGCGTCTCGAACTGGTCGAACAGCGTGATGCGGTGGCCCTGCGTGTTCAAGGCCAATACAGCGGAAAGACCGGCAGGCCCGGCGCCGCAGATTGCGGTGTGGAGGGGTTTCACCATGACAGGCCTGGAGCCTAGCCCGGTGGACCTTCCCGCTTCGTAAACACGATGCCGCAGGGCTTCCACGCGGAACGACCCCTTTCCGGTTTTAGCCGGACCATTCTAAGGTGCGGCGAAACCTGGAGCTTTCCATGACCTCGTGGCCAAGGCCGGGATTGCGGTTGAACTTCGATCCGTCTGCATCATCTCTCCATGGCCGGGCTTGACCCGGTCACCCAGTCTTTCAACACTCTCTTCTGCCGAAAGTCTGGTTCACCGGCTCAAGGCCGGTGATGGAGAGATGAGTTTGTAGAGACCACCTGGTGATCGAGTATTATATGCTTTCTTCCGCCGACCAGAGCAGGCGCAGGCCCAGCGCGCCGAGAAACAGGCCGGTGATGCGGTCGATCCAGGCCTTGGCGCGGAGATAGAAATTCCGCACGGGACCGGAACCGAAGAACAGCGCCACCGCCGTGTACCACCACACCTCGTTGAAGCTGACGATGAAGATCAGCGCGATGGTCATCCACAGCGGCACGTTCGCGGGCAGCATGGCGATGAAGATCGAGCCGAAGAACACGGCGACCTTGGGGTTGGCGATCTGCGTGAGGAAGCCCTTCATGAAAGGGCTGCCGGTGGTCTTGCCATCGCCATCGAGTTTCAGCGGCACGGCGGCATGGCTGAAAATCTGGTACGCGATCCACAACAGGAACTGCGCGCCTAAAATCTTCATCGCCATGAACAGGACCGGCACGGCATGAAACACTGTGTTGAGGCCCAGGAGTGCGGCCGATGACCAGACAACAGTTCCGGCGCCGAGCCCCAGCGCCACCTTGAAGCCATCCATACGCGACTGCGCCACCGCCGTACGCGCGGTGATGAGGAACGATGGCCCCGGCGAGATGACAGCGAGAAGCTGGATCAACCCGATGGAGAACAGCGTGAGAAGATCAGAGGTCGCCAATGGCCTGCCTGAACTGCCTGACGGTTTCGGCCATCCCCAATGTCAGCGCATCGGCGATGATGGCATGGCCGATGGAAACTTCGAGAAGATTGGGCAGCGCCTTGACGAGTGCCGGGAGATTATCGCGTGTCAGGTCATGCCCGGCATTGAGGTCAAGACTCGCAGCTTCAGCCGCCTTGCCCGTTGCGACGACCTTTTCGAATTCGCGCGCGAAGGCATCAGGTGAGAATGCGCCGCCATAGGGGCCGGTGTAGATCTCTATCCGGTCGGCGCCCACCTGCTTTGCCAGCGCGGGAAGTGCCGGGTCGGCATCGACAAAGAGCGAGACGCGCATGCCTTGTTTATGAATGCGGGCGATGACTTGTGTCAGCAGCGCGCGGTTGGCCTCGATGTCCCAGCCATGATCGGATGTGCCCTGGCTCGGATCGTCCGGAACGAGCGTCACCTGATCGGGCTTCTCATCCTCGACCAATGCCAGGAACCGCGCATCGGGATAGCCCTCGATGTTGAACTCCTGGCCGGGATAATCCTTGCGCAGCATGTGGTTGAGGACGGTCACGTCGGTGCGCCGAATATGCCGCTCATCAGGGCGCGGGTGTACCGTGATCCCCACGGCGCCTGCTTCAAGCGCGAGACGGCTTAAATCTTCAACCGATGGCCACGGCAGATCGCGCCGGTTGCGGAGATAGGCGATGGCATTGACATTGACGGACAGCTTGCACGGCACGGGATAAGGCACTCCTTGGACGAGCCTCCTGCCTAGCAATGAATTGGACCGCACAAATGGTCCGGTTCGCGGAAAAAATGGCAGACCGCTTTACTCTTTCATCCCCTCCGCACCGCGCGTGATGCCCGCAACGCCGGTGCGGGCGACTTCGACGAGGCCGAGCGGAACCATGAGGGCGATGAACTGCTCCACCTTTTCGGTCTTGCCCGTGATCTCGAAGATGAAGCTCGAGATGCCGGTGTCGATGACACGCGCGCGGAAGGCATCCGCAATGCGGAGCGCCTCGACGCGCTTCTCGCCTGTGCCCGAGACTTTCACCATGGCGAGTTCGCGGGTGATGGCATTGCCCTGCACGGTGAGATCGGCTACCGAATGGACCGGCACCATGCGTTCCAGCTGGTGCTTGATCTGGACGATGACGGCCGAGGTGCCGCTGGTGACGATGGTGATGCGCGAGACATGCTTTTCGTGCTGCGTTTCGGAGACGGTGAGCGAGTCGATGTTGTAGCCGCGCCCGGAGAACAGGCCGATGACGCGGGCAAGCACGCCGGGCTCGTTGTCGACGATAACGGCAAGCGTGTGCGTCTCGATCACGGGCTTCGACGGATCGAGGAAATAGGCCGAAGCATGCTGCGCTGGTGTGATCTGGTTCATGTCATCTCTCCTTGATAGCTGGCGCATTTTATAGCGGGCGTGATCGTGTTGAATTCAACTGGCACGTTACACTCTGTGCACGGATGGCAAGCCGAGATCGGCGATGGCCGAGAAGATGGCTTGCATCGGGCGCTTCTGCCCGGCGATGACGCGGCGCAGCCATTGCACGTGGAACAGGCGGACCTCGACCGGCACGCGCGGCAGGTTCAACAGCCGCGCGGTGGCAAGCCGGTGCGTGCCGGGCCCGATGCGATGCAGGCTGCCATCGGCTCCGACCGCGACACCGATTTCAGACTCGGTGAGTTCCACCGCAACGGGGCGGATGCCGGAGGAGAAGCGCGAGGCTTCCTCCGCACTCTCCAGGCCCTTGTAACGCGGCCGCCGCCTGTAGCCCGACGAGGCGATGCTGCCAATCAGCTCCACCACCTTGTCGAAATAGAGATCGAGCTTTGCGATGCTGTCGAGCGGCACGAGGTTGCGCACCGGCGGCTTGCCGTTCTCGACGCGCGTCTTCAGTTCGGCATAGATGGGTGTTGCGCGGTAATCATGGTCATGCGCCAGAAGATCGGCGATCTCGCGATAGACGGTGGAGCGCTCGAGCCGTTCCAGATGCGGCTTCCAGTCGGCCCGGCCCATCAGATGATTAGCAAAGCCGATGGGCTTTCCGTTGATCACCTTCTGCACCGGAAACTGATCGGCCACTTGCCCAGGATCGATTTCGATGACGAGACGATCGCCCGCAAAATCGCGAAACTCCTGCGCATCGCCGAAAAACGGGACGGGTGCGGTGGGAGCCTGCCGCAATAGTTCCTTGATGCGGCGCATGAGTTCCACGCGCGCCGGCACTTCAGGATTGTGTGCAGGTTCCCCCGTCATTATCGCATCAGACCAGCATCTTGCCCTTGGCGTCGATGGCGGAGCCCACTTCCTCGTCCGGAACGTCCTCGCCCATCAGCATCTCGTTATGCGCTTTGCCGGACGGGATCATTGGGAAGCAGTTGGCGAGGCTCGCCACACGGCAATCGAAGATCACCGGATGCGGCGTCTCGATCATCTGCCTGATGGCGCCGTCAAGGTCGCCGGGCTTCGCACAGCGCATGCCGACGCAGCCATAGGCCTCCGCCAGCTTTACGAAATCCGGCAGCGCCTCGGAATAGCTTTCCGACAGGCGGTTGCCGTGCAGCAACTGCTGCCACTGGCGCACCATGCCCATATACTGGTTGTTGAGGATGAAGATCTTCACCGGCAGCCTGTACTGGACAGCGGTGGACATTTCCTGCGCCGTCATCTGCACCGAGGCATCGCCCGCGATATCGATGACCAGCGATTTCGGATGCGCCATCTGGACACCCACGGCAGCCGGAAGACCATAGCCCATGGTGCCGAGGCCGCCGCTGGTCATCCAGCGGTTGGGTTCGTTGAAGCGGTAAAACTGCGCCGC
>JBKJQU010000326.1:0-3806 GCA_046594995.1 Aestuariivirga sp. | reverse complement strand
CGTGATCGCGCCCTTGATAATGAATGAGGTCGTTGGCCCAGAGGTTGTAAAGATCCGCGACAATACCTTCAAGAAGCGGAATCGTTCATTCGCGAACAAAACACTCGCGGTTCTTTCGATCTTGTTCTCATATGCAGTGGAACGTGGCTTTGCCGATAACAATCCGGTAAAACAGGTCAAGAAGATCCGCAGGCGCGGCACCGAAATTCGGCGTAATCGCCCCTGGCTTAGAAACGAACTGGACGACGTGATTTCGCGGGCTCCGTCTCATCTCGCTCTTCCGATGATGATTGCTCGGTGGACCGGTTTAAGAGAAAGCGACGTGCTGAACTTGCCAACAGCTGCCTTCAATGGTGATGTTATCCGTTGGGAGACCGCGAAGCGCCGCGTTTGGGTCACGATACCGGTAGCCGGTCCCCTCAAAGCGGCGTTGTCAGCTAGGCGATATCAAGAGTGCGGGACACTCTGCGCCAATTCAAGAGGCAAGTCCTGGACCAGTGACGGCTTTAAGACGAGCCTCTTCAAGTTCATCCGCCGGTTGGAAGCAGAAGGTGTGATTACCCCGGGTCTGACATTTCATGGCCTCCGTCACACTGTCGCTACGGAACTCCGGGAATTGGGTTTTGACAACCGAACGATCGCGGACATGCTCGGACAGAAAACCGAGACAATGGCAGCACACTACAGCCGCGATGCAGACCTTCAGGAGAAGCTCCGACCAGCGATAGAGAAGATGGAGCGCGCGGAAGAAACCAGAACAAAACTGTCTAGAAAACCCAAATAAAGTGTCTAGACGACCCAATTCGAACAAAACAGGACCGACACAAGACATTGAAATTATGGAAGAAAACTTGGTAGCGGGAGAGGGACTCGAACCCCCGACCCCAGGATTATGATTCCCGTGCTCTAACCAACTGAGCTACCCCGCCACTGGTGCGCGGCTTATATGAAACCCGAAGCCCAGAAGTCAAGTCGCCTGTCCGGGCTCCTCGGGGCTTTCTTCGCCTTTCTTGAAGAAGGTGCGCCACAGCGAAATGAACACGAAATAGACGCTGGCCGCCAGCCACACCCACAGTTGCACGTCCTCGACAAGACCCCAGTCGCTGCGGTCCTTGGCCTGGATGACAAGGCTGAGCGACATCGCCGCCCACAGCACGGTCAACGGGATGGTGATCTCCCGCCAGTCGGTGACCCTCAAGGGATGCACGAACTTGATCGGGACGAAGGTGAGGATGCAGAGGAATGCGATGGTGATGAAATTGGCGATGGGTCCTGTCTGCAACACGAAGAAATACAGCACCACCACGTTCCACAGCGCCGGGAAGCCAACGAAATAATAGTCATCTGACTTCATGCCCACATTGGCGAAAGTGTAGCACGAGACAGCCATGATGGCGGCCGCCGAGATCAGGCTCCAGGTTTGGCCGGAAAAGATGAAATCCACCGGCGTCATGTTGAACCAGTAGACCATGAGGGCAGGCACGGCCACATAGGTGAAGAAGTCGATGACATTGTCGAGCGTGCGTCCATCGACGTTGGGGGTGTATTCGAGAACGCGCGCCTTCCGCGCCAGCGTACCGTCAACTCCATCAACGAACAGTGCGAGACCCAGCCACATGAAGGCGGCCACGGGGTCGTTCTTCAGCACGGCAACAAGCGCCAGGAAACCCAGGACGATGCCGCATGTGGTGAAGGCGTGCACGGCCCAGGCGACACCCCTTTTTACATCCCTGTCGATGTTCGGGTGCAGATTCAGCTTGGCCACAGCAGTATTACTCCGACTCTTCTGAAGGCGACTATAGGAAAGCCAGACCCATATAGCAAATGGCTCACCTGTCCTTGCTGAATTCGAGGAGCGTGAAGAAGCCGAAAGGTCTTACGGGCGTCCGGCACACCAGCTTCAGTTCTTTGGCGGAAAGCAGCGTTTCGACTGGAAATTCCGGCCGCCAGCCCAGCCTCGGGGCATATTTCGCAAGGCCACGCTCCACGGCACCGCGAAGACCCTCCTCCACGCTGAAATGATTGCAGATCAGCACAGTCCCGCCGGGCTTCGTCACCCGTGACAGCTCCAGCATCGCCCTTACCGGGTCAGGCACGACCGTCATCACGAACATTGCAGCTGCAACATCGAAATGATTGTCCGGAAACTCCAGCGCGGTCGCATCCATTTCAATGAGGGCTTCGATATTCTGGCGGCCTTCGCGGTGAACCCGCTCACGGGCGCGTTCCAGCATATGGGGCGAAAGGTCGATGCCGGTCACCTGCAGCCGTGAGGAATAATACGGCAGGGCCAGCCCGGTGCCGACACCCACCTCCAGCAACGTGCCCGAATACTCATTTGCCCGCGCCGTCACGCTGCGCACAGCGGCTTCGACGAATCTTCCGAATGTCTGGTCATAGACCGGAGCCCAGCGCCTGTAGGCACTCCGGACGTCGGCCACGCCGATTTCAGCCAAAACACGGCTTCGCTTCTGCATGGAACTCCCTCCGCTATGCCTTAAGGCTGAAGATGGGGCAGCAGTTCCGCGCCGCAAGGTCAGATCGTGCGCAACCGGAAATCAGGCACGCGCGATGTAACCGCCGCCCAGCACCCGGGCACCGCTTGCGGCACCATCATAAAGAACGCAGGCCTGCCCCGGTGAAACGCCGAATTCACCCTCTGGCAGGCTTACCACCGGCCCCGTGTCCGTCTGGCGGATGGAGCCGGGAACAGGCGGCCTCGTTGAACGGATCTTTGCAAAAACCGGGGTTTCACCGGCTCCGAGGGCTTCAGCCCCCAGCCAGTTCAGCGCCGAAACCCGGATATCCCTTTGCCGCAGGGCCTCGTGCGGGCCAACGATCACGCGGCGCGAGGCGGCATCGATCTTCAGCACATACAAGGGTTCGCCCCCGGAAATTCCCAATCCGCGCCGCTGCCCGATGGTGAAGTGGATGATGCCCTCATGCCGGCCCAGCACCAGGCCATCGCGATCGACGATGTCGCCCGGCTCCGCGCCATCGGGCCGAAGCTTCAGGATCAGGTCGGCATAGCGCCCGTCCGGCACGAAGCAGATGTCCTGGCTGTCCGGCTTGTCGGCAACCGACAGTCCCAGGTCCGCAGCAATCGCCCGCGTTTCAGCCTTGGTGAGGCCTCCCAGCGGAAAGCGCAGGTAATCGAGTTGGGCTTGCGTGGTGGCGAACAGGAAATAGCTCTGGTCGCGGGAAAGATCGGACGGCGTGAACATATCGCGCCTGCCCGAGCCGTCGGGCCTGGCACGGCTCTCCACATAATGCCCCGTCGCCATCACAGCGGCATCCAGATCATGCGACCGCTGTAACAGGTCTGCGAACTTCACAGTCCTGTTGCACGTCACACAGGGAATGGGCGTTTCGCCCGCCAGATAGCCCGACACGAATTCATCGATCACCGCCTCCTTGAAGCGCGACTCGAAATCCAGCACGTAGTGCGGAATGTTCAAGGCCGAGGCGGCGCGCCTCGCGTCGTGAATATCCTGGCCCGCGCAGCAGGCCCCCTTCCGCCGCACCGCCTCGCCATGGTCGTAAAGCTGCAGCGTGATCCCGACGACATCATAACCCGCATGCTTCAGCAATCCCGCCGTCACGGTCGAGTCGACGCCCCCCGACATGGCGCAGACAACCCGGATCGTGGACGGGTCACCAGCAAGGCCAACCGTCTCGCGGACCTGGTCTATAAGGGTCAATCATGATCGGACAGACCCTCATAGACCAGGTCCGCGAGACGGTTGGCCTTGCTGGTGACCCGTCCACGATCCGGGTTGTCTGCGCCATGTCGGGGGGCGTCGACT
>JBKJQU010000293.1:0-3226 GCA_046594995.1 Aestuariivirga sp. | reverse complement strand
TGCAAGGATGCTGGGGCCACAAATACGGGTGGACCGCGCAGGCGCTGCGGGACGACTGGGCCAAGGTCAGTGCGGGAGCGGTCGTTGCCCGGCGCTTTCTTGCGGAACCTCAAGCCTATCCGCTGAAGCGATGGTGGGAGAAATACCGCAATTGACCGACGAGGTATTTCAGCTTTGCTGCCGTCATGGCGGCTCGTTCAACGGCCAAGGTCCGGGTTTGCAGATCATGCAGGAGTGCGGGTGAGTTGACTGGCGGCATCGATAAAATCGTAGCGCAGTCGCAGCTCATCTTCGGATGGGCCGTCAACGAGGACGCCCGGCAGATCGCTCTGGCAAGTGCTGCGCTGGCAGGTCAGCCGGTGATCGTGGAAGCCGGCGTGTTCATGGGACGCTGTACCTGTCTTCTTGCGGGAGCACGCAAGCTGATGGGAAGCGGCAAGGTCCATTGCATCGATCCTTTCGATTGTTCCGGCGATGCGTTCTCAATTCCCCATTATGAGAAAGCGCTGCTGGAGTCCGGCCAGGGCAGCCTCGAGGCCGCATTCCGGTCGAACATGCAGGCGTGCGGGGTGGATGGGCTGGTCGAGGTCCACAAGGGCAAAGCCGCCGATATCGCGCGGACATGGAGCACTCCGGTGGACCTGTTGCTGCTCGATGGCGACCAGTCGCCCCAGGGTGCCCGCGAGGCGTTCGAGGCCTGGGTGCCGTTCCTCAAGCCGGGCGGAACGATCATTCTTCGCAACACCAAGGACAAGAAACATGCCGAAGGCCATGACGGCCACCGCCGGCTGGCGGTTGAGGAAATGGTGGCGCCAAGGTTCGAAGCCGTGCGGCAGGTCGGCGCCACGACCTTTGCGATCAAGAGCGCGGTTGGCGCATAACGCGCAGGAGGATTTTCATGAAACTGTTTGTCGCCATCTTCGATGATGCCCGGCTGTTGCCGCACTTCCTGAGGCACTATGCCCGTTTCGGCATCACCGAGTTCCATATTGCCGTGCCTCTGCCGCTGTCCGCATATGTGGCTGAAAAATCGGGGGGCTACGTGGTTCGTCAAAGTCATGATCAGGACACTTCCAATACGGTGACCGGCAGCGTCGATGCCGTGACGACGATGCGCCTGGCGGCGCAGGGGCCGGAGGAATGGGTGGTGATTGTCGACCTCGACGAATTCGTGGAATTCGGAGGCCCCGCAGAAGAACTGGCCAGGCGCAGCGACGATCTTGGCTTCAATGCCGTGCGCGGAATAATGTACGATCGCCTCGCTGCCGACGGGCAACCCACCGGCTTTGACGATCACTCCGTGCTGCCCAGTGTCTATCCCGTGCGCTCGCGCCTGACCAAGCAGCTGATGGGCGGTTTCGACCAGAAGGGTGTGCTCGTCAAAGGCCATCTCATGAGCCGGGGCGCGCACCACAAGTATCATGGCGAGAAGCCAGCCAAAGAGATTGTCGAAATTTCGCACTACAAGTGGACGGACCGTTGCCTTGCCCGGGTGCGGCAATCGGTCGACATGGCTTCCGCCCAGGGCATCTCGTGGGCATCGCAATACCAGAACGTGCTGGATCACTATCAGGAGAATGGCAGGTTTGTGTGGGAATCCTTCGGGGGTGAAATCCGGGAGCCGGGCCGTAAAGATACCGAGCCAGCCAAAATTTGACCGTTTGAACAAATTCTGCCATCCTTCCTCCCCATAAGGAAAACATAGCTTCTGGAGGGAGCGGCATGCAGGACAAGAAGCCCGATATTTCGGGCAAGCGCCTTTCCATGGCGGAGTATGCGGTGAATTTCGCAGACCTTCATCCGCCGCTCGATCATCACGAGGCGCTGGTCGAAAGCGACCGCTGCTACTTCTGCCACGATGCGCCCTGCATGCAGGCCTGCCCCACCTCCATCGACATTCCGATGTTTATCCGCCAGATCCAGACGGGCCACGCGAAGAACGCGGCGAAGACGATCTTCGACCAGAACATCTTCGGCGGCATGTGCGCGCGCGTCTGCCCCACCGAGACGCTGTGCGAGGAAGTCTGCGTGCGCGAGATCGCGGAGGGAAAGCCCGTGAAGATCGGGCTGCTGCAGCGCTATGCGACCGACGAGGCGATGGCGGAAGGGGTTCACCCCTATGAACGCGCCGCGCCGACGGGCAAAAAGGTGGCCGTTGTAGGGGCGGGTCCGGCGGGACTTGCCTGCGCGCACCGGCTTTCCATGCATGGGCATGAGGTGACCGTGTTCGAGGCGCGAGAGAAACCGGGCGGGCTCAATGAATATGGCATCGCCAGCTACAAATCGGTCGATCAGTTTGCGCAGAAGGAAGTGGAATTCATTCTCTCGATCGGCGGCATCAGCATCGAGCATGGCAAACGGCTGGGCGAGACGCTGAACCTTGATGAGTTGCAGAAGACTTATGATGCGGTGTTTCTGGGGCTTGGCCTTCAGGGCGTCAACGCGCTGGGTGCAAAGGGCGAGGATGCGGATGGCATTGCGGATGCTGTCGACTATATCGCCGAGCTGCGGCAGGCGAAGGACGTGTCATCTCTGCCGGTCGGGCGGCGCGTCGTCGTGATCGGCGGCGGCATGACGGCGGTGGATGCCGCCGTGCAATCGAAGCTCTTGGGCGCGGAAGACGTGACGATACTCTATCGCCGGGGAGCCACTCAGATGAAGGCCAGCGGTTTCGAACAGCAGCTGGCGCAGATCAAGGGCGTGAAGATCAAGCACTGGGTCGCGCCGCGGCACGTGATTGTCGAGGATGGCAAGACCGTGGGCCTGCGCTGCGAATATGTGCGCGAGGCTTCCGGCACGCTGACGGGCACGGGCGAGACCTTCGACATTGCCGCCGACATGATCTTCAAGGCGATCGGACAGAGCTATGTGGATGTGCTGGGCGGGCAACTGGCGCTGGAGGCGGGCCGCATCAAGGTGGACAGCCTCGGGCGCACAAGCGTTTCCGGCATCTGGGCGGGCGGCGATTGCGTGGCGGGCGGCAAGGACCTGACGGTTGCTTCCGTTGACGATGGGCGCCGGGCTGCCGAGAATATCCATCAGTTCCTGAAGGCACAGTAACACGTGTCATCCCAGCAATAAATGCGGGGATGACAGAACAAGAGATAAATGGAGAGTCCCATGACTGACCTTCGTTCGAACTTCATCGGCATCAAGTCTCCCAATCCGTTCTGGCTTGCGTCCGCGCCGCCGACCGACAAGGAATATAATGTGGTGCGCGCCTTCA
>JBKJQU010000069.1:0-3312 GCA_046594995.1 Aestuariivirga sp. | reverse complement strand
CGATCCCCTTCACCCCCGTCACCGGCAGGCGCTTCTTCACCGTTGACGATGCCGCGCGCTCAGCCCTTGCGAACGGCCTCATTGCTCTGTGTGCGGAGCAAAATGCGACCTCTGTCCACGCGACATTCGTCACTGAAGAAGAATGGACGGCACTCGGCGGCAAGCAATGGCTACAGCGCAACGACATCCAGTTCCACTGGCATAATCCGGGCTATCAAGACTTCGATGACTTCCTGAAGTCGCTTTCCTCGCAGAAGCGCAAGAACATCCGCAAGGAACGCGCTTCCGTCGGCGCCAGTGGCATCACCATGCATGCCCTCACCGGCAGCGCCATCGAAGAGCGCCACTGGGATGCCTTCTATGAATTCTACATGGACACCGGTGCCAGGAAATGGGGTACGCCCTATCTCAACCGCAAATTCTTCAGCCTCATCGGCGAAGCGATGGCAGAACACATCCTGCTGGTAATGGCAGAGCGTGAAGGCAACCTCATCGCAGGTGCGTTGAACTTCATTGGAAGCCATGCGCTCTATGGCCGGAATTGGGGCGCGATCGAGCATCACCCCAACTTGCATTTCGAGACCTGCTATTATCAGGCGATCGACTTTGCGATCACCCGCAAGCTGGCGCGCGTCGAGGCCGGTGCGCAGGGCGCCCACAAGCTGGCGCGCGGCTATCTTCCGCAGAAAACCTACAGCCTGCATTATCTGGCCCACCCCGGCCTGTCGCGTGCCGTGGAGCACTATCTGGAAGCTGAACGTGAGGGCGTCATCCAGGAACAGGAAGCCCTTGCGGCCCATTCGCCATTCCGGCAGGAAGTGGACTTCTAGTGCATCAGGCGAGCAAGCGGAATCACTCGTGACGCGAAAAATGCGCCGGATTCAAGGCTTTCAAGCAACTCATCGGCGGTCAATTGACTGCCGGTTGCTCTAGCGAGGTGAACAGATGAGCTACGATACAAATAACATCTTTGCGAAAATCCTGCGCGGTGAAATCCCCTGCCACAAGGTCTATGAGGACGACGCAACGCTTGCCTTCATGGACGTGATGCCGCAGACCGATGGCCATGCGCTGGTGATCCCCAAGGCGCCATCGCGCAACCTGCTCGATGCCGATCCTGCCACACTTGGCTCGCTGATGACGTCCGTCCAGAAGGTCGCCAACGCCGTCCAAACGGCCTTCGATGCCGAGGGCATCTTGATCAAGCAGTTTAACGAATCCGCCGCCGGGCAGACCGTGTTCCACCTCCACGTCCACATCCTGCCACGCAATGCGGGGTCCGAACTTCGCGTCCATTCCGGCAAGATGGCGGACCAGAGGATTCTTGCGAAACACGCGGGGATGATCCGCAACGCATTGGCAAGTTGATCAGGATCAAAGCCCCGCTGGTCAGGTTGCGCTTGAGTTTCTCCAGCACGGAGAGAGATCATGAATCACAAGCATCGCAAGGTTCTTCACAGCCTTTTCAGCCATCCCTTGCCCAGCAACATCCATCTTCATGAGGTGGAATCGATGTTCAAGGAAATGGGAGCCGACCTGGGCCACTCCGGCCATGGCCGGCTCTCGGTCAACATGAACGGCAAGTCGACCACGTTTCATGGCGCTGACCACGGACTGTCGAAGGACGAAGTCGTCAACATGCGGAAATTCATCGAATCCTGCAACGTGGAGCCCGAGCGCGACTATCCCCTGTAAACTGTTGTAGCTTACAGCTTCAGCACAATTTTTCCGGTGTGTCGCTTTTCCAGAAATGCTCTCTGCGCTTCCACGATCTTGCGCAGGGGATAGGTTGCTGCCACCACGGGCCTCACCTCGCCCCGCTCGATGTAACCGACGAGATTGGAAAACACCCGCTGCCCCAGCACTGTACAGCCGAAGAGGCTGAGATCCTTCAGATAGAGTGTGCGGAGGTCAAGTTCGACAACCGGTCCGGCGATCGCCCCCACCACGGCATAGCGCCCGCCGCGCTTCAGGGTATCGAGCAGCGCAGAAAATCCCGGACCACCGACACCGTCGATCACCGCATCGATGCTCTCGCTGCCGATCAGGGGTTTGAGATCGGCATCGCGCGGCAGCACTTCCGCAGCGCCCAGTGCCCGAACCTCTGCCGCTTTCTCCTGAGCGCAAAGCGCCACCACTTGCGCACCGCGCCGCGCGGCGAGCTGCACCGCCGCCGAACCCACGCCTCCCGAAGCGCCCGTCACCAGCACTCGCTCGCCCGATTTGACGCCAGCGCGAGCCACCATGTTCTCCGCCGCCGACCATGAGCACGGAAAAGACGCGAGTTCCGTATCGGACAGCGAAGATGTGATGGCATGAGCATGGTGGCTGGGCGCCCGCGCATACTCCGCGAAGGCCCCATCGCATTCCGAACCGAAATAGATGGCTTGATCGAACCCTGCATCGGGTGCGCGGAACACCGGTTCCACCAGCACACGCTCGCCCACGCGGGAATGCGCAACGCCCTCGCCTACCGCCACGACATGCCCCGCAGCATCGGCACCCTGAATGCGAGGGAAACCCAGCGGCGTTCCCGTCCATCCGGCATCGTCAGCTTTTGCCTCGACGATACCGAACGCCGCGCCCTTCGCTTCCGTGCCCGCGGTCACAGCCTTCGAGTACCATCCCATCCGGGTATTGATGTCGGTGTTGTTGACGCCCGCCGCCTTCACCCGCACCAGAACTTCGCCCGCGCGCACTAGCGGCACGGCCACGTCTTCGCGATATTCGAGCTGTTCAAATCCACCATGGCCTTTCAGCAGCACGGCCCTCATCGTTTCCGGCAGCTTCATCGCAGCATCTCCAACATGGCCCACCATAGCAAAAAGGCCCGGTGATGAACCGGGCCTTTTGTGTTTCTTGTGCCGCAAGGCTTATTCGGCTGCGGGCAATTCCGCCGAGCGGGCCTGCTCTTCGAGAATGAGCGTGTCGCGCTTGTCGGCGACGGCGCGAAGCCTTGTGAGCATGCCGCCAGTGCCGGCCGGGATGAGACGGCCGACGATGACGTTCTCCTTGAGACCCTCGAGCGTATCGATCTTGCCGATGATCGAAGCTTCGGTGAGAACGCGCGTGGTTTCCTGGAACGAGGCCGCCGAGATGAACGACCGCGTCTGCAACGAAGCCTTTGTGATGCCGAGCAGAACCGGCTTGCCGGATGCGGGCTTGAGGCCTTCGGCAATCAGCTTCGAGTTCTCGTGGTCCAGTTCCTCGCGGTCCACCTGCTCGCCGATCAGCAGCGTTGACTCGCCCGGGTCCGTGATCTCAACCTTCTGCAGCATCTGGCGGACGATCACCTCAATGTGCTTGTCGTTG
>JBKJQU010000390.1:0-2681 GCA_046594995.1 Aestuariivirga sp. | reverse complement strand
CTTCGCCGCGCGGGCGGAACAGGTCTTTCGACAGCTTGCCGAGCGGCGTGTCCGCAAGGGCAAAGTCGGTTGCCTCGCCGTTGATGGGGGCCGTGCCTGTGACCAGTGGCGGCTTCGTGAAGGACAGGCGGTGTCCTTCCTCGAGATGCAGTGTCGGGCGCTGGCCTCCCGGATTCTCAATGAGCGAACCGCGCGCCGCCGTTATCGTTTCCGAGCCATCGACACCGCGATCCTGGAAGATGAAAGCGTGATCGAAGGCATTCTTGCCGCGGTCGAGCTTGTCGATGATGAAGGTGCGGTTGCCCGCCTGCATGAAGACGCCTTCTTCCGCCAGATAGAAGACATCGACGTTCTGCACATCGAAGACCACGGAGCGGTAGGCATAGCGGGCATGAGGCTGAACCCAGCCCATGATGAAGAGCGAGATGACGCTCATCGCGACGCCCAGCAGGATGACTGGACGCGCCAGGCGATGAAGTCCGATGCCGGACGCCATGAAGGCATCGGTCTCGGAATTTGTCGACATTTTCCCGAAGCCCAGCAGCAGGCCGAGGAACAGGGCGGCGGGAAGTGCCGTGCCGAGATAATGCGGCACCAGATAGGCCAGCATCTCGAACACGACGCCGAAGGAATTCTTCTTGCCCAATGTCGTGTCGAGCAGGCGTACCATCCTGTCGGCCAGCAGCATCAGCAAGCCAATCACAAGGGCGCCGCCCAGCGGAAGCGACACCTGTTTCAGGACGTGGCGGTCAAGAATTGAAAGCACGATGCCTCATCTGGTCCTGCCCGCAGCAGAAGCTGGTGAAATTGCGGTTCGCCGGCTTGTTCCGGACATCCCGCCTCATGGCGGCATTTAACCATTGCCGGGTCATGTTGAAAGCGCGAATTCTGTGAGCGTGTGAATCTGGCGGGTTACGGCATCAAAGCTGCGCGTGGTGACCTGCGTTGTCCATTTTCCTCCCTCCCGCTTGATGCGGTAGAGGTTCCAGGCGGCCAGCGGATGGTGAATACTCTCGATCAGCGAGGCAGAGGGCACGCCCAGCACATTCACCACACCGAAGCGCGAGTTCAGCGTATTGAGCATATGTTCGTGATTATGGCCGTGGAGAACGAGTTCGGCGCCTTGCGCTTCCAGCACGTCGCGGAGTTTCGCAGCATCCTTCAGCGCCTTGCTGGGGCGGGCCAAGCCCGGCAGCGGCGGGTGGTGGATCATGACAACCCGGGCATAACCGCGCTCGCGAAGATCGCTCAACAGGAAGGCGAGCGACTCGAGCTGGGTTGGTCCCACAATTCCGGACGCCCTGTGCAACGGTTGCGGAACTCCCGTCGAGATGCCGATCAGCGCCACGTTCCGGCGCAGGCGCACATAGGGGAAGGGCGTGAAGATCTGCGGGGTCGACTGGGTCAGCTTCACGTGCATGTCGCCCTGCATGTAGCCGCTGAGGTGAGACAGCCCGTGCTTCCAGTCGATGCGCACATAGGTATCGTGGTTGCCCGGAACGAAGCTGATCCAGTCCGGTTCGCCGAAGGCGCGCAGCCATTCGGCAGCCGCTGGAAACTCGTCATGGGCGGCTACATTGACGATGTCGCCCGTCAGCGCCACATGGTCCGGTTCCGCTGCACGGATGTCCTCGGCGATTGCCACGGCGACAGCGGGGCTGTGCACGCGGTGGCGGCTGAGCCGCCAGTTGAATACGCCTATCGTCCGCTTCAGCGAAAAATGCCGCCGGGCCGAACCACGCGGCAATGGCCCCAGATGCAGGTCGGAAAGATGGGCGAGGCTGAACACGAGAGAGATTTTTCCGTAAATGTCGCGGAAAGCACAGGGAAAAGTTAAGTGGCTTCTTACGCTTGGCCGTGGCCCGGTTTCAAGTGCGGTTCAGAAGACTGGTCTTTCATAGACGCGATAGGTCTTGTAGGCCCTGCCGCCCACGATTTCGATCATACGCCGCATCGGCATGTTATCTTCGAGAATCCATGAAAATTCGCCGCGCTTCGTGCCGCGCGAGACATGATATCTCCGGACTTCCCCGATGACGCCGAGCGCCAGCGTGGCGCCAAGCGGCGTGCCGTGATAGGCCTTGCGCAACCCCATCAAGGGAATGCGGATCGAGTTCGGCGGCCTGGCCAGAAGATTCCATGCCAGCTTGGCCCAGCCGAAGGGCAGCAGCCTGCCGTTGAGGCCCGTGATCCATTCGTTCACATTGGGAAGCGACACGGCCATGGCCACCGCCTCGCCGTGCAATTCGGCAATGGCGATATATCGGCCTGTCACCAGCATCTTGAGATTGTTGCCCAGCGCGACAATCTCGTCCTTCGTCCATGGCACGAAGCCCCAGTTATCAGACCAGCCGTCGTTGAGGATCGAAACGATGATATCGAGATCGCGCATCAGGTGCTTCTTGTCGAGCGGGCGGATGCGGATCGACTTCGACGTCATCGCCTTCTGGTGTGCGAGGTTCATGGCGCGCGTCATGCCGGTCTCGTCGACATAGTCGTAGGCGAAGACATCCTTCACCTTGGCGAAGCCCTGTTCCTCGATGCGCGCCGCGTAATAGGGGAGCGCGTGGCCCATGAAGAGATTTGGCGGCGTGTCGAAGCCCTTGATGAGGAGCCCCATCTCATCGTTGATCGAGAAATTGAAAGGTCCCTGAATCCTGCTAATGCCGCGCGACTTCAGC
>JBKJQU010000387.1:0-4281 GCA_046594995.1 Aestuariivirga sp. | reverse complement strand
GCCAGAGGAACGCCTGCGAAGTTCGATGCAACGCCCGAGAACGTGGTGAAGGCATTGCGCACCCACAATGGCAGCCCGCCCAGGATCACGGCGTGGCCAAGTAAAAGCCCGGCCACCGCTCCCATCAGCGCCGAGAACAGGCTCAGCCTGATTGTCAGCGAAAAGCTGGCCACGATATTCGGGCTGCCGAGTGCAATTATGTTGGCAAAAGTGAAATCCCCGTCCGCGTTCTGAAACGCGCCAGCGACCAGATACAACACGGGTCCAATCAGGAATAAAAACGCAAACAGAAAGAAGGGCGCTACGCCAAGCCAGTTCCAGTCGTTTACGCGAATGGCACGAGTCCGAGGCAACGGAATTCCGATATCGGCGCGCGATGTCGTAGCGTCGAGGGTCATGGTCAGCCTGTAACTTGGCCACAGTAGCTGCGGATGCCAGCGAAAGCCGGCATCCGCAGTGTTGTGGCGATTGCGATCAGTTCGCGCCCATTTCAGTGGCCCAGGTATCGGCCACCACGGCCTTGGCCGCACCCTGCTCGTCCAGAGTCGGGAAAATCGCCTTGGCATAGTTTTCTGCTGGAGGCAGCTTTGCCATCATGTCGGCGGGGATCACGCCGCGCGCCACCATGTCGTTGAAGCGGATCGGATGGCAGTATCCCGAGAGCCAGCCCAGCTGACCTTCATCCGAGTAGAGGTATTCCATCCAGAGCTTGGCTGCGTTGGGGTGCGGGGCATAGGCAGAGATCGCCTGCACATAGACGCCCGCGATCACGCCGTCGGACGGAATGACAACATCCATCGGCGGATTGCCCGCCAGCTTGTCACGCATCGCCAGAACATTGTAATCCCAGTCAAACATGATCGGCGTGGTGCCTTGCGCAAAGTTCTGCGACGAACCGCCGACGTCGACGAAGTTGCCGCTGGCCTTCAAGGCTTTCAGATAAGCGATGCCTGCTGTTGCCGCATCCTTGCCACCCATACCGCCATTCGCCAGACCTGCAGCATATACCGACATCATCGAAGAATTGCCCGTGCGCGGGTCGCCCGGAATGGCAATCATGTTGGCATACTTCGGGTCCTTCAGATCGGCAAAGCTGGTGGGCGAAGCTTCAGTAACGATGTCCTTGTTTACGGCCATGGCAAGAACGCCATAGTAGTCGCCATACCAGTAGCCTTCGGCATCCTTGGCGGACTCGGGGATCGAATCCCAGGTCGAAACCTTGTAGGGCTGGATCAGTCCTTCGGCTTTGGCGGCGGGGCCGAATGACAAGCCAACGTCGATCACGTCTGGAGCCTGCGGACCGGTGTTATTCTTGTTCGCCTTGATGGCCTCGATCTCGTCGCCCGAACCCGCGTTCGGATTAAGTTCGTTGACAGCAATGCCATATTTGGCCTTGAAGCCTTCGATGACGGCGCCGTAGTTGCACCAGTCATGCGGCAGCGCAATGGTTGTCAGTGTGCCCTCCGCCTTTGCCGCGGCGATCAGCGCGTCCATTTCTGCGGCCTGTGCCTGAGCGATTCGTGCAGCCAAAGCAACAGCCATCGTTATGCAGAGCGCCGAATGAGTCCTCGATGTCATGGAATTTTCCTGTTCTACTGCCCGGCCATTTGATGGACAGTGACGGGGTGCCTAAACCCGCCATGTTGCGGTTCCGTGACAAATTGGCAGGTCGTTGGCTCGTTAACCACGGGCCCTGCTGACATTCAGTTTCAGGTGACAGGATATTTGTGGGCAGCTCGAGGCACGTCCGCCTGTCTGAGAAATCGCGTTCTCACACTGTCACGTGTCCGTCATGAAATATGTCGACATTGCTCGACATATGACACCTGATGCAGCCATTGAAGCACTCTCCGCGCTGGCGCAGCGCACCCGGCTCGACGTGTTCCGCATGCTCGTCAAACAGGGACCGGATGGCATGCCGGCGGGTGAGATTGCCCGCAGGCTTGAGGTGCCGCACAACACCTTGTCCACGCACCTCGGCATCCTTGGCCGCGTTGGCCTTATCTCGGTGGAGCGGCACGGCCGCAGCCTGATCTACCGGGTTGAACTTACCAGCGTCCGCCTGCTGGTCATGTTTCTTCTTCGGGACTGCTGCAACGGCCAGCGTGAACTCTGCGCACCACTTATCGAAGAAATTTCCAATGCCTGTTCTTCCTCCGGGGCTTGCTGTAGCTGACACCACACATTTACTTATGAGATAACTTGAACGGGAATTGACTATGCGAGTGGGTATCAATGGAATGGGCCGTATCGGAAGGCTGGCGCTGAGGGCGGCGCTGGGAGCTGCTGAACGCGGCGCTGACGATCCCCGTGCGGGAAATCGGCTCGACATTGTGCATGTGAACGAGATCAAGGGCGGTGCCACTGCAACCGCACATCTTCTCGAGTTCGATTCCGTTCAGGGGCGCTGGCGCGGTGGCATTTCGGCCGCGGACGAGAATACCATTTCTATTGGCGGCAAGAACATCGGATTCTCCGCTCATGCCTCACCTGCTGATATTCCGTGGGGCGATATTGGCGTCAACCTCGTGCTCGAGTGCACAGGAAAATTCATCACCTCGGCCACCATCGAAGATCATCTGAAGCGCGGCGCCAGGCGCGTCATCGTTGCGGCACCTGTGAAAGAGCCACAGGTGCTGAACATCGTCGTCGGGGTTAACCACCACCTCTATGATCCAGCCAAGTACCCAATCGTTACCGCCGCATCCTGCACAACCAATTGCCTCGCACCCGTCGTCAAGGTAATCCACGAGAACCTTGGCATCCGCCATGGTCAAATCACGACGATCCATGATCCCACCAATACCAATGTGATGGTCGATGCGCCGCACAGGGATCTCCGCCGCGCCCGATCGGCCATGCTCTCATTGCAGCCGACGACGACAGGAAGCGCCACCGCCATTGCGCTGATCTATCCGGAGCTGAAGGGAAAGCTGGATGGCCACGCCGTGCGCGCGCCAGTCCTCAATGCATCGCTCACCGATTGCGTCTTTGAACTGAAGCGCGAAACCACTGCCGCCGAGGTCAATGCCCTGTTCAAGCTAGCGGCAGGAGAAGGCGAACTCGTGGGCATCCTCGGCTATGAGCCGCGCCCGCTGGTTTCGGCAGACTATGCGCGCGATACGCGTTCCTCCATCGTCGATGGCCTCTCGACTCTCATTACCGATGGCACGCTTCTCAAGGTCTATGCCTGGTATGACAACGAGATGGGCTATGCCTGCCGGATGGTCGATCTCGCCTGCCACATGCGCGATCTGGGAATCTGAAAGTGACATCCGGCACCCGCAATTACGCCATCGTCACCGCCGCCTACTGGGGCTTCACGCTCACTGACGGCGCGCTCCGCATGCTGGTGTTGCTGCACTTCTTCCATCTTGGCTATTCGCCCTTCACGCTGTCGTTCCTCTTCCTGCTTTATGAAGCCGCAGGTATCGCCGCGAACTTCATCGGCGGCTGGCTCGCGACACGTTTCGGCATCACGCGGATGCTCACCGTTGGCCTCTCCACCCAGATTATCGGCTTCCTTGTGCTCTCAGGCCTCTCACCCGATTGGGCGGCCGCATTGTCGGTTGCATGGGTCGTTGCCGCGCAAGGAATTTGCGGAGTCGCGAAGGACCTGACGAAGACCGCATCGAAATCGGCAATCAAGGTGGCGGAAGCCGAAGCCCGCGCGGAGGATTCGGAAGGACGCCTGTTCCGCTGGGTTGCCTGGTTCACCGGTTCCAAGAACGCCATGAAGGGTGCTGGCTTCTTCCTCGGCGGCGTGCTGCTTGAACTGCTGGGCTTCCGGTATTCGCTCTGGGTGATGGCTGCCGCGCTGGTGCTGATCCTGGTGGGGGTCGTGGCCTCGCTGCCGCCGATGATGGGCAAGCGCAAGGCCAGCGCCTCGGCCCGCGAACTCTTCGGCAAGTCGAAGGGCGTGAACCTGCTGGCCGCCGCCCGCATCATGCTGTTTGGCGCGCGCGATGTGTGGTTCGTGGTCGGCGTGCCGGTGTTCCTCTATGCCAATGGCTGGACCTTCACCATGGTCGGCGGTTTTCTCGCGGTGTGGACGATTCTATACGGCCTGATCCAGGCCGCGGCTCCTGTCGTCATAAGTCGCAGCGCGGATGGCTTGACGCGGGAGGTTCCAGCCGCACGCTTGTGGTCGGCGCTGCTGGCGCTTGTTCCAGCCCTCATCATGGTGGCGCTGGCGGCTGGCCTGCCGGTCAGGCCCGACATCGTTCTTGTTGCCGGGCTGGCCGTCTTCGGCGCGGCCTTTGCCATCAATTCGTCCGTCCA
>JBKJQU010000331.1:0-7401 GCA_046594995.1 Aestuariivirga sp. | reverse complement strand
GATTGTCCGTTGAGCGTCACGCTGCCTTTCAATGCCGGCGTCATTCCGAACAGGCACTGCATCGCTTCGGAACGGCCGGCGCCGACAAGGCCATAAAAGCCGAGGATTTCGCCACGGCGGAGCTCGAACGAGATATCGGCGAATTCGGTGGCGTTCGAGAGGCCTTCGACTTTCAGCACCGTGCCACCGATGGCGATGCCCCGCTTGGGGAACACCTGATCGATGGGGCGGCCGACCATGAGGCTGACGAGCTTTGCCTCGGTCACGTCCGCAATCCTGCCGCTGCCAACCTTCTCGCCATCGCGAAGGCACACGAAGGTATCCGCCACCCGGAAGATTTCATCGAACTTGTGCGAAATGAAGATGATGGCGCGGCCTTCCGCCTTCAACTGCGCGATGATACGGAAAAGATCGTCGATCTCGTTGCGGGACAGCGCAGCGGTCGGCTCGTCCATGATGATGACGGAGGCCTCGTGGCTCAACGCGCGGGTGATCTCAACCATGTGCTTTTGTGCCACGGAGAGCTGCTTCAGCCTCGCATCGGGGCCGAAATCGGCATCGATGCGTTTTAGAAGCTCAGCGGCACGGCGCCGCATCTGCGGCCAGTCGACGAGGCCTGATGCCGATACCGGCATGTGGCCCATGAAAATATTCTCGGCAACGCTCAGTTCATCGAACATCACCGTTTCCTGATGGATGGCGGCGATGCCGGCGGCCCATGAATCGCGCGGGCTGGAAAAGCTGCGCGGCCACTCGCCCACACGGATTTCGCCCTCGTCCGGCACATAGATGCCGGTGAGGATCTTCACGATGGTGGATTTGCCTGCGCCGTTCTCGCCAATAAGCGCGGTCACTTCTCCGGCCTTGAGCGCGAACGACACGTCATGCAGCGCGCGGACGCCGGGGAAAGACTTGGAGATAAGCTCAAGAGAAAGCACAGGCCCCCCGCCTTGCGGCGAGGGGCTTGCGTTGGAAAGCGTCATCAGAAAATCTTCGCGAATTCCTCGACGTTGGATTTGTCGAAGGTGAAGGGCTCGCCCATCGCGGCGTGGCCGTCGTCAGCGACCTTGGTTTCGCCCATGCGGCCCATCTTGACGGTCGATCCGGGACCGGCTTCAGCGCCGTTCAGGATGTTGATCATGATCTGCGTCGAGGCATAGCCGTAGTCGACCGGGTTCCAGATGGCGAAGGTATCGCAAGCGCCTTTCAGCACTGCGTCCTTCATTTCGGAGGGAAGGCCCAGGCCCGTGATGAAGATCTTCCCAATGAGGCCGCCGTCGATGATGGCCTTCGCACCGGCGCGGATGCCGATGGTGGTAGGCGAGATTACGCCGCGCAGGTTCGGATAGGCCTTGGCCAGGCCTTCCATCTCGCGGTAGCTCTTGTCGTCCTGGTCGTCGCCATAGACTGTGGCAACGAGCGGCATGTCCTTGTACTCGGGCTTCTTCCACTCTTCCTTCATGGCCTCGATCCAGGAGTTCTGGTTGGTCATGGTGGACGCAGCCGACAGGATGGCGACTTCACCCTTCCCGCCGAGCGTCTTGGCGATCATCTGCACCTGCTTGGCGCCGATCAGCGGAGTGGACGAGGCATCGAGATGCATTATCCGGCCGCCGTCGCCGATGGCCGAGTCGAAGCTGATGACCTTGATGCCACGGTCCATCGCCTTCTTGCCGACGGGGATCAGCGCATCGGCATCGTTCGAGGATACGATGATGCCATCGACTTTCTGGGCGATCAGCGCGTCGATGACGGCAATCTGCTCTTCGGCGGTGGCCTTGGTGGGCGCGGTGTAGATGATCTCGAAACCGCCGGCTTCCTTGGCGGCTTCCATGGCGCCCTTGGAACAGGCGTCGAAGTAGCTGTTGCCAAGATTCTTCACCACCATGGCAATGCGCTTGCCTTCGGCATGGGCGATGCCCACGAAGAATCCGGTTCCGGCCGCGGCGAGCGCGCTGGCGGACATCAGTTTCAGGGTTTGTCTGCGTGTGGTCTTCAGCATTATGGTCCTCCCATTAGGCAATCGGATAGCCTTTTGACTGTCCGGTACAAGGGCGATGTTAACGTCGGCAGGGCAAGCCAAGTCAAGAACCAAAGGCGCGCCTCTCATACCGATGGTTCCTATGCGAGCATAAGCTCTTTGAGTAGTGGATTTGGAAAGCGGCGCTCGCGCGTCACGGCAAAGAAAGTTTCAAAGATATTGTCGAGACGCGCTGCCTCCGCGAGAAGGCCCGAGGCGAGTTCGTCCCGCACGACGATGGGCGGGATAACGGCGATGCCGGCATCCTCACGTGCCAGAAGGCGCAGCATGGCCATGTCATCGGCTTCGGCGGCGATCATCGGGGTGAGGCCTAACCTGATGGTCATCGCATCGAAAGCGCCCCGCAGCGCGGTTTCCGCCGTGGGCAGGATCAACGGTTCGCGGGCGATCAGTTCCGCCAGCGAAACCGGGGTCTTCCCCACGCGGGCCGGTGTGCCGATGAGGCTGACCGGCTGCTTCGCGATTTCGTAAATCAGCCAGGGGGTGGATATTTCGCGCGTGGGCGCGGCGTTCGTCAGCACGATGTCGAGCGCCAGCGAATCGAGACCGCGCAGGAGTTCGGCGAGGCTTCCCGACCGCAGGATCACCTCCACGTCCGGCCTGCCGATCAGCGGGCGCAGAAACTCGAGCTGGAAATTTCGCGACAGGGTTGCCAGTGCACCGACACGCAGGGCGCGGCGCGTCTGGCTGGTTTCGCGGAGCGTCGCCGTCAGGTCGTCGGCAGTGCGGAAGATTGCCTCCGCATGATCGAAGGCGATGCGGCCAGCCTCGGTGAGCGCCAGACCGCGCCCGCGACGTTCAAACAGGTCATGTCCGAGGGATGCCTCGAGCGATTTGATCTGGGTGGACAGCGCCGATTGCGACAGGTTCAGGCGGCGTGCCGCGCCGGTGAGTGTGCCATCGGTTGCAACAGCCCGGAACAGGCGAAGGTGGTGCAGGTTGAGCATTGTTCTATTATACAGAACAATAACTGCCATAATATGTAATTTTCTGAATTATTAATTGCGGTTATTGGGCGGGCTCCTGCCACCTACCGGAGTCTGCCAGTTGACCTTGCTTCCCCCAATGACACTCATCGCGCCACTTCTGCTGCTGGCGGCATCGGCGCTGTTCTGGCTGAGGCGTGGACCCCGGCCCGGCGCATTGCCGCGCGTGGCAGAACTTGCCGCCTTGGCAAGTTTCATGCTTGCGGCGGCCGGACTGGTGCAGTTCGTTGCCGCCGGACCTGCCGTTGTGCGTTTGGGGGGCGACAGCGGCCTGGCGCTTTTCCGGCTCGACCTCGTGAGCGCAAGCATGGCGCTTCTCGTCAGTTTCATCGGCTGGGTCGTGGTGCGCTATTCGCGTACCTACCTCGACGGCGAGGCACGCGAAGGCACGTTCCACGGGTTGATGCTGGCGGCGCTTGCGGCGGTGCTGTTGCTGATCCAGGGGGCGAGCCTGGTGACGCTGGCGGTTGCCTTCGCCGCTGTCGGCACGGTTCTCCGGCAACTCCTGCTTTTCTACCCCGAACGGGCAGAGGCGCGGCGGGCGGCTGCAAAGTTCTCGCTGGTCTGGGGTGCGGGAGACATCAGCCTGATCATCGCGGCGGCTCTCTTGTGGTGGGCCTATGGAACGAGCGACATTGCCGCCCTTAATGAGGCAGCAGGGAACGGCCTTACTCCGGCGGCGCATGTCGGGGTCGCCCTCCTTGTTCTTGCCGCAGCCCTCAAGACAGCAGCATTTCCCCTGCATGGCTGGCTCACCGAGGTGATGGAAGCGCCGACGCCCGTCTCCGCCCTGCTGCATGCGGGGATTATCAATTCGGGCGGATTGCTGCTCATCTGCCTTGCGGGTCTCGTACAGGAGAGCCCGGGCGCGATGGCGGCGCTTGTGATGATCGGCGGCCTGACTGCCCTTTTCGGTGCGACGGTGATGCTGACCCAGAGCGCGGTGAAGACGGCGCTGGCATGGTCGACCGTCGCCCAGATGGGTTTCATGCTTCTGCAATGCGGACTGGGACTGTGGCCGCTGGCGCTGCTGCATATCGTGGCCCACTCGCTCTACAAGGCGCATGCCTTCCTGTCCTCGGGCGGGGCCATCCGCGCGGTGAAGCAAGTGCGGATGCCGGGGCCGGTTGCCGCACCAGGTCTTGCCGCCGTGGCGAAGGCTTTCGTGCTGGCGTTGTTGCTGTATGGGGCGGTGGCACTCGGCTTTGGCATGGTCTTCGGGCCCAAGTCTCCGCAATCGCTGGCGCTTGGCGCGATCCTCGTCTTCGGCGTGGCCTACCTGGTGGCGCAAGGGCTGGCCGATGCGGCACCCCGGGCGCTGACACTCCGCACCGGGGCAGCGTCGCTTGCCGCAGCCATTGCCTATTTCGGCTTCCAGTCGGTGGCGATCGCGCTGTGGGGCTCGCACCTGCCCGCACCTCCGGTGGCGGAGCCGCTTGAATGGGCGCTCATCGTGCTGGCGCTTCTGTCCTTCGGGCTGGTCGCCATCGCGCAGTCGCTGTTTCCGCTGTGGGCGCATCATCCGGCGGCGGCGGGGCTGCGTGTGCATCTCGCCAACGGCCTTTACCTCAACACCGTGCTTGACCGCCTGATCGGCGGCTTCCGGACGGCAAAGCCCGTCTGACCCACACAGCATTCGGAGATCCAGCATGTTCATCAAGCATCCGCAGATTGCGCCCGGCCGGATCGTGAGCCTCATCCAGGCGGCCGAGGCGGCCGCCCGCGCCATTCCGCCGGCCTTTCCCCTCGCGGCGACAGTTGCCGTCAATCCCTTCCTCGGACAGATGGGGGAAGACCTCGCCACGGCTTCTGCCCGTCTCGCCCGCGTGGCGGGTGTCAGCGCAACGCCGGCCCGCTCCGGCCACGCCGCCGCAATGAAAACCGGTGCGATCAGCAATGACGATCTTGCAGCGGCATTGAGCGCGTGCCCGTCGCTCCTCAAGCCTCACAACATCGCATCGCTGAAGGCGGAACTCGATTGCGATGGTCCCGCTCTACAGGCCCTCCCGACGGTTGCCGAATTGGCGGCAAGTGCCAGCGGCACCGACTGGCCTTCGGTCATCGCGCGCTGTTTCGGCTTGTGGGCTTCGGGCTATTTCGACCGCGGGCAGGCCTTGTGGTCGCCAGCACCAGGACGCAGTGCCTTTGCCGCCTGGCGTGAATGGGCAATTCACGACCTGACACCCGAAATCGCGGGCCTCACGGGCTTTTGCAGCCATGTGGCAGAGGCTCCAGACACGGCGGAGCGCGCCCTGCTCCGCGCCGCTGACCGGCTGCAGATTTCCGAGCCAGCGGCGGAGACCGTGTTCCACCGCCTCCTGATGGAGCTTGGGGGATGGCCGCAGCACGCGCGCTACCTGCTGTGGCAGGCCGAACTTGCGGGCAGTATCGACACGACCACAACCGATCTTCTGGCGATCCGGCTCATCTGGGAGGAAGCGCTGCTGGCACAGGTGCCCGATATCGCCGAGGGCTGGGCAGTCACGCTATCCGCACACGAGGCGCCGGTCGTCCCATCGCGGCACCAGGTGATCGACGCGATCCTGCAGGATGCAGCCGAGCGGGCACATCAGCGGAGCCTTTTCGCAAGACTTGGCAGCGCGAAGACCACCGAAACCCGCCCCGCGCTGCAAGCCGCATTCTGCATCGATGTTCGCTCGGAAGTGTTCCGGCGGGCGCTGGAAGGGCTTGATCCGGCTATCGAGACGATCGGCTTTGCCGGCTTCTTCGGGCTGCCGCTGGCGCACCGCGCCCATGGCACGGATGCGCTCGACCATCGCCTGCCGGTGCTGCTGTCCCCGGCCATGACAACATGCAGCCATTTGCCTCCGCAGGCCGAACAGACAGCGCGCATCGCCGCGCGCACCACGCGCGCCTGGGGACGCTTCAGGCAGGCTGCCGTGTCGTCCTTCGCCTTCGTGGAAGCGGCGGGGCTCGGCTACGGCTTGAAGCTGGTGAAGGACAGCCTCGCACTCAAGTCCGGTGGCGGAACGGCTTCGCCCGCGCCGCGCTTCGAGACAGACCTGAGCGCCAAGGCCAAGGCCGCCACGGCAGCCGCAACCCTCAAGGCCATGAGCATGACGGCGTGCCATGCCCGGCTGGTGCTGCTATTCGGCCACGGCGCGTGGGTGACGAACAACCCGCACGAGAGCGCTTATCATTGCGGTGCTTGCGGCGGCCACACGGGCGAAGTGTCCGCACGGCTTCTGGCCCAGTTGCTGAACGATCCCGAAACGCGGGCGGGCCTGCCCGGCCATGGGATAGACCTGGCCGGGGATACCGTCTTCATCGCCGGCCTTCACGACACCACGACAGACAACGCCACCCTCTATGCGGAGGCCGCTCCCCGGAGCCACGCGGAAGACTTGCGCCGCGCGAGGCAATGGCTTGGTCAAGCTGGATTCCTTGCAAGAGCCGAACGTGCATTGCGCCTGCCGGGAACATCGGCAGCGACGATTTCCGCGCGCTCGCGCAACTGGGCGGAGGTCAGGCCCGAGTGGGGCTTGGCCGGATGCTCGGCCTTCATCGCCGCGCCCCGCAGCGTTACCGCAAATGCCAATCTTGGCGGACGCGCCTTCCTTCACAATTATGACTGGCAGGCTGACGCCGGTTTTGCCACGCTGGAACTGATCATCACCGCGCCGGTGGTGGTGGCAAGCTGGATCAGCCTGCAATATTTTGGCTCCACAGTTGCCCCAACTGTTTTCGGTGGCGGCAACAAGCTCATTCACAATGTGGTGGGCGGCATCGGTGTGCTGCAGGGCAATGGCGGCACGCTGCGTGCAGGTCTTCCCTGGCAGGCGGTACACGATGGCGAAAAGCTGGCGCACGAGCCGCTGCGCCTCACCGTGATGATCGAGGCGCCGCAGGATGCGATCAGCGCGGTGCTTTCGCGCCATGAGGATGTGCGCGCCCTGTTCGACAATGGGTGGTTGCATCTTCTGGCGCTGAAAGATGGCCAGGTGACCGCGCGCTATCGCCCAGGACTGGAATGGGATGAGGTGGCACGCCTGCGCAAGGCGGCCTGACAAACGGCGACGGAGCGCCTCATCCGGCACGGTTTTAACGAAGCGGCATGATGCGCACGCGGCACGCATTCACGCGATGCAGCACCATGGTTAATTTCAACCCCGATTTGTATGTGATCTTGCAACAAGCGATTCAGAGTGATCTCGATTTTCATTTCCAGTTAAGAACCGATTCATCGGATTCCCGCATGACTGACCTATCAGTCAATCCCGGCGGGAATTTCGGCGGCTCACACCACTGAAGCGACTGCCGTCTAACCGGCCCACATGACTGCCAGTCCCAGCTGCAGTCGTAGTCACTCATGCAAGGAGCAGTGAACATGCCAGTTTCCACGCCGATCATCAC
>JBKJQU010000378.1:0-11510 GCA_046594995.1 Aestuariivirga sp. | reverse complement strand
CTTCAGAAGATTTCCCGCGGCCACGCAATCAACCTGTTCGGAAACACCATGCGTGCCCAGAATGTTCTTTCCCGACCACGAGGCGGACTGCCCGTTGCGGTCCACCACCGTCAGCTGCCGAAATTCAATATGCGGGCGATCATTGATTATCCTCTCGATTGAATCCTTTGCGCCTAACCCTTGCGCCATCAGATCAAGCAGCATTGGGCCCAAGTTTGGGTCCGTCACGTTCTGCGTGGCGACGGCACCCACCCCTGCGCGCGCATGCGGGCAGCGCGCGCCGACTGCGATCGAGGATGTGGTAATCGCCACGCCGAAAGCACCCGATTTCGCGCAGCGTCCGGCAATTGAAAAAGTCATCGCATCAATCCGGAATGACAGCTGTGACTTCGATCTCGACCAGCCACTCAGGCCGTGCGAGTGCGGTGATGACGAGGCCTGTCGAGCACGGGAACACGCCCTTCAGCCACTTGCCCATCTCGCGATAGACGTCCTGCCGGTAGCGGATGTCAGTCAGATAGACCACGATGCGGCAGATATGATCCATGTGGCCGCCCGCCTCCTCCATCAACAACTTGATGTTGGCCATGGTCTTCGCCGTCTGCTGCGTGGCATCGCCGACATGGAGCGATTGGCGGGTATCGAGGTCTTGTGCAACCTGGCCCCGGACGAACACCACGGTGCCCTTGGCGACCACAGCCTGACACAAGTCGTTATCGAGCTTTTGTTCGGGGTAGGTTTCCTTCGTGTTGAAGGGGCGGATGCGTTTATGTGCGGTCATTGGTTGTCTGGTCCTTCAAAGCCGTGTTCGATACATGGGAAGCCGTTCGTCAGGCGCGGGCTTGCTGTGGTCCCTTGTAGTGCAGATAGCCGCGCTGCGTCGCGATATGATCCGCGAGAAATTTTGCATCATGCCAGACGCCCCAAATAAAACTCGATCCCCGACGGGACAGCCATGGCAGCCCGAGAAAATAGATACCGGGCTCAGAGGATACGCCACGCTGGTGCTTTGGCTTGCCCTTGGCATCAAAAGCATCAACCCGCAACCAGCTGTAATCGGAAGAAAAACCCGTGGCCCAGATAATGGAGGTGATGCCAGCTTCGGCCACATTCACCTGACGAACAGGCTTCGTCATGCATTCCGGATCAGGCCCGATGATGCGGGCCTCAGGCTCCTCCGGCAGATCGAGACCATTGCGGACAACATAGGCATCGGCCTCATCCAGAACCGAGAGGTAATTCGCATCGCCCTGCGCAATGTTGCGCTCCAGATCGGCTGCGAACTCCATCACGCCGCCCATGAATTTTTCCGTTCGGCCGACGAGCGTCATCCCTTCATCGGCGAGATTGCGGAAGTCGATTGTCTTGCCGCCATCGGCACCACTTACCGCAATCGTGACATGCTCCCTGCCCTCCGGCGGGGCGGCGGCCTCCCACTTGCCCAGCACGCCCAGCCACCAGCAGAAATCGCGACCGCGATAGCTGCGCGGCGGGCGGTCATGCGGCCCAATGGAGAGATGAACGCGCCGCCCGGATTTCAGAAGTTCATCCGCAATCTGTGCGCCGGACGACCCCGCGCCGACAACCAGCACGGCACCCTCCGGCAACTGCCCCGGATTGCGATAGGCCGTTGAATGCATTTGCATGATCCCTGCACTCTCGGGCACGAGGCCCGGCATCACCGGCCTCTGGAATGCACCGGTGGCGGCAACGACGTAACGGGTCTCGATCATTCCGTCGGAAGTTTCCACCCTAAAGCCCGGCCGGCCCTCGTTCTTCACGACAGACTGGACCTCGACGCCGCAGCGCACAGGTGCCTTCATCTTCCTGGCAAATGCCTCGAAAGCATCAGCAATCTTCTCCTTTGGAACGAATTCATCCGGCCCGAAGCCCGGGAACTCAAGACCCGGATAGCAGTCGTGCCAAGCCGGGCCATTGGCGACGAGGCCATCCCAGCGTTCGGACCGCCAGCGCTCGGCGATCCTGCTGCGCTCGAGAACGATGTGGGCGATTCCGGCGTTGCCCAGGTTGGCACTCATGGCGAGGCCTGCCTGCCCGGCACCCACGACCACCACTTCAGTCTTCTCCATGGTCACGCGCTACTCCGCCGCCTGCTTCTTCACACCCCAGATGTTATCCGAAAGCCCGCCAGCCTTCTGGGCGAACTTCAGCGTCTGGTTCCAATCGAAAGTCCGGTAAACTGCTGCCGACTGCGCGTATGGCGGCGACTGCGCGAAAAGCTGGAAGGTCAGCCGGTGACCGGCATAATCCGAGTTCAGCAGATCGCGCGCCAGTGCCAGAAGCTTGCGGCGGTCATCGGATTGCCACTCGTCGCTGATTGTGTAGTATTTCTCCATCCATTTCCGTGTCTCGGGATGGTCGAACACCGCCGCATCCGGCGTCACGCAGATCTGACCGCCGCAGAGTTCACGCGCGATGTGCATCATCATCGGCAGATTATTCAGTGCGTGGACCCGGCCCGTCATCAGAAGTGACTGGTTCGGCATAAGAAGGCCGTTCGGGCTTCTTTCTCCCGTGGCGACGGCGGCGGTCAGGTGGGCGTTGATGCCCTCGCGCCACACTGCGAGTTCCGAGAGTTTCTCCTGCACCGCCTGCTGCTTGTCGAGGCCGGTCTGCTTCGCATTCCACAGCGCCGCACCGATGACGAGATCGGCATAGGACAATGTACGCTGTATAAAGGGGAAGGCAGAATAGCGATGCAGCGTCTGGCGGATGAAGGCGGCGGCACGCGTGTGCTGGTAGAAGAGAACGTCCTCCCAGGGGATCAGAACGTTGTCGAGGATCATGATGGTGTCCACCTCGTCGAACTTGTTCGACAGCGGATAGTCGCGCTCGGGCGCTCTCCCGGTGAAACCCGTGCGGCAGATGTGCCTAACGCCGGGCGCATCCATCTTAACAATGCAGCCCAGCGCATATTCGGAAAGCTTGGCATCGCCCCAGTTGGCGATCGTGGGCTTCAGGAAGGCCTGGTTGGCATAGGCGGCGGCGGTTTCATATTTTGCGCCGCGGATAATGATGCCGGCATCGGTCTCCTTCACAACATGCACCAGCATGTCCGGATCCTGGTCCTGCGGCCGCTTGGAACGGTCGCCTTTGGGATCTGTGTTGGCAGACACATGGAAAGGATCGTTCTTGATCGCCAACTGGATATGCCGCTCGATGTTCTGAGCGAAGCGCGGATCGATCTCGTTGAGAATATCCTTGCCATCCCACAGCGACCACATCTCTCCGATCGTCTCATCGCCCACGCGGGTGACGACACCGCCAATGTCGTACATCACTCTATCCACTGCATGGCGCTTGTCGTCCCAGTCCTTTTTCTCGAAGGGCAGCCGTGTTCCGATGGCGAAGCGCTCGCCGTTTTCCTCGTGGGTCATGATCTCACGGGTCGCAGGCTCGTGCTGCATGTCGTAGATGCGGGCACGGATATCGACCAGCGGCTTGAACATCGGATGGCGAGTGACGTCTTTCACCTTCTCGCCATTGATCCAGACCTCGCGGCCATCACGGATCGAGTCACGGTATTGCTCGCCTGTCCTGATCATATGCCCGTTCTCCCTCTGAACTGAGATAGGTTGACACTTCTGGCAGCTTCGGAAAAATAGATTATATTGGCCCACTGAATAGGAATTGCCGATGCTACGGTTCACTTTGCGCCAGATCGAGTACGCGATTGCCATATTAGACCACGGCTCGGTCGCGGCCGCGTCCGCGAGCATCGGCGTGGCACAGCCCACACTATCGGCTGCATTGGCGAAGCTTGAGGAGCAAGTCGGGCTTCAGCTTTTCATCCGTCACCATGCCCAGGGGGTAAGCCCGTCGTCGGCCGGGTTGAAGTTCCTTGCGGAAGCGCGGAACCTGCTTAGTCAGGCGCATGATTTGCAGCGCGATACGGCAGCCGCCGGAACGGCGATCGAAGGTGTCTTGTCGCTCGGCAGCTTTGCCACCATCGCGCCGGTGTTCGTGCCACAGTTGATCTCGAGCTTCATGGCGCTCCATCCCGCGGCCAGCATCCGCATGGCTGAGGGAACGCAGGACGAACTATTTGCCGGATTGCATGGCGGTCAGCTTGACCTTGCCCTGCTCTACGACGTCGACATGCCAAACGATCTGGCGGTAACATCGCTCGCGTCATATACACCCTATGTCCTGCTTCCTGCGAAGCACCGGTTGACGCGGCTGCGTCAGGTGCCGCTAGTGGCATTGCGCGATGAGCCCTTCATCCTTCTCGATATCGCGCCGAGCCGCGTGTATTTTACCCGCATCCTCGAGCAGGCAGGGATCACGCCAAAGCTCGCCTTTTCGTCGCCATCTCTCGAAGTGGTGCGCGGGCTGGTGGGTCAAGGCCTCGGCTGTTCCATCCTTGTCACCAGACCCTATGGCGACCGTTCCTATGCTGGCGATGAACTTGCCGTGAGGCCCATCGCAGAAGAGGTGGAGCGCGGCGTTATCGCCCTTGCGGCCCTGAAACAAATGCGCAAGACACGCCTAGTCTCGGCTTTCGAGGCGCATTGTGTGAACTACTTCAAGAAGCGCGGAAGCAGCGAGTGACCGAGCAGAACGCAACCATCATCGGCGCAGGAATAGTCGGCATGTCAGCGGCTGCCTTCCTGCAGCGCAGCGGCTACAAGGTGACGGTGATTGATCGCTTGCCTCCTGGCGAAGGCTGTTCCTTCGGCAATGCGGGGGGCCTCGCCTTTGCCGAGATCACCCCGACGATCCACCCGAAGGTGCTGATGAAGATTCCGGGTTGGCTCATAAACCCGCTTGGGCCACTCACCATCCGCTGGTCCTATCTCCCAAAGGCGATGCCGTGGTTTCTGGCCGCCGGGCGAAATGCCATGCCTGATCGCGTCAAGAGCATTACCGAGGCGCGCGCCGCACTGGCCATGCGCGTCGTCAGCGACTTCGAGACGCTTCTGAAGGCTGCGGGTGCCGCGGACCTCATCAAGTATCAGGATACGCTCCGCCTCTACGACACCGAGCAGCAGTATCTGGCCGAAGCCGGGGAGCGCGACATCAAGAAATCATTCGGCTTCGAGATGAAACGCATCTCCGGCAACGAGGCGCGCGAACTGGAACCCGCACTTGGGAAAAACGTCCATTGCGGCGTGTTTCACGGGGGCTGGTATTTCGTCACCAACCCTGAGCGCGTGGTGAAGTCCATTGCAGCAGAGTTCGTGAAGAATGGCGGAACCATGCTGGCAGACGATGTCTTGTCTCTGGCTCGCAACGGCAACAAGGTCACGCATCTTGTTCTGAAAGATCATGGCCATCACGCCGTGGACAGGCTCGTCATCTGTGCGGGCGCCTATTCGCATTTGCTGGCGAAGCAACTGGGCGAGAAGATCCTGCTCGAGGCCGAGCGCGGCTATCATATGGTGCTGCCAAATTCAGGGGTCTCGCTGTCGCGTTCGCTCACCTACGCACGAACGCCGGGCGCGGCAACCCCGATGGAAATGGGATTGCGGCTGGCGGGAACCGACGAATTCGCCGGTCTCGATGCTGCGCCGAATTATGCACGCGCTGACGCACTATGGAAGATCTTCAAGAACGTGCTGCCGACCCTTCGCGAGCCCGATCAGACCACGACGCGCTGGATGGGGCGGCGTCCAGGCACGCCCGATTCTCTTCCCGTCATCGGCCAATCGAAAACCACCGCCAATGTGTGGTACGGCTTTGGTCACGGCCATATGGGTCTCACGTGGGGACCCACAACCGGGCGGCTGATTGCAGAGCTGATGACAGGCACCAAGAGCAACATCGATCTTTCACCGTTCCGGGCTGATCGCTTCTAGCTTCACGATCTCGGCTTCACCACCGGGTACGTCCGCGAAGTCACCGGCTGACTTGCCAACGAGCGCGCGTGCCATTGGTGAGTTGTAGGAGATGAAACCCTTTGCGGGATCGGTCTCATCTTCTCCCACCAGAGAAAACACCTGCTTTCGGCCATCATCCCGAAGGATCGTGACCCTGGTTGCAAATGCCACGGCTTCAGGATCAACAGGAGGATCGACAAGCTGCGCGGTCGATCGCCGCTGCATCCAGTACCGCAGATCGCGCGAGGCACGCGCAATCGCCGCTTTATCCGCTTCATTCTGGCCTCGGGCGAGCATACGGCGCAGCATTTCGATCTCGGCGTCAACCAGCTTCAATCCTCTTGCCGTCACGACATTCGGACTGGCACTGACTGTGCGTTCCACAAGTTCCTCGGGAATATCATCTTGTTCTTTGACAAAAGCACGGCTCATGGGTTCTATGCCCTCAACTTCGACATTAGGACTGCTTCGTTCATGAAAACCGATACGCCACAGCCTATCCGCCTTCAAGACTATCGGCCGACACCTTATATCATCAATTCAGCCGAACTTGATTTCAGGCTCGAACCCGCTCTGACGCAAGTCCGTGCCTGCATCTCGCTCAGGCCAAACCCTGCAAGCACCGAAACGAATGCTCATCTGGTACTCGACGGCGAAAAGATCACGCTGCAATCGGTCGCGATCAACGGCATCAAATTGGCGAATGATGACTGGTCGGCCGATAAGCAATCTCTCACCATCCGGAAAGTTCCGCAGGAGGCCTTTACGCTGGAAACAGTCGCCGTCTGCAATCCCACGGCAAATACGGAACTGTCAGGCCTCTTTATTTCCAATGGTGTGTTCTGCACACAATGCGAAGCCGAAGGCTTCCGCCGGATTACCTATTTCTATGACCGGCCTGATGTGATGGCGCGTTACAGCGTGAGAATGGAAGCTGATTGCAACGCTTTTCCAGTTCTGCTTTCCAATGGCAATCTGCGAAGTTCAGGCCGCCTGGACAAGAGTGGCAGGCACTTCGCGATCTGGGACGATCCCTTCCCCAAGCCTTCCTATCTCTTCGCGCTGGTGGCAGGTGACCTTGCCTCCGTGCATGACACCTTCATCACCATGTCCGGCCGCAAGGTCGATCTCGGTATCTATGTCGAAAAAGGCAAGGAGGACCGTTGCAGCTGGGCCATGGAGTCGCTCAAAGCCTCGATGCGCTGGGACGAACAAAGCTTCGGCCGCGAGTATGATCTTGACGTTTTCAACATCGTCGCCGTCTCTGACTTCAACATGGGTGCCATGGAGAACAAGGGGTTGAATGTTTTCAACGACAAATACATTCTCGCCCTGCCCGAGACTGCAACCGACATCGACTACGTCAACATCGAAGCAATCATCGCGCACGAGTACTTCCACAACTGGACTGGCAATCGCATCACCTGCCGTGACTGGTTCCAGCTCTGCTTGAAAGAAGGGCTCACCGTATTCCGCGATCAGGAATTCACGTCCGATATCCGATCGCGCGCAGTGAAGCGCATTGCGGATGTCAAAACGCTCCGTGCACGGCAGTTTCCGGAAGACGGCGGACCCCTGGCGCATCCGGTGCGGCCATCGGCCTATATCGAGATCAACAATTTCTATACGCCGACTGTCTACGAGAAGGGTGCCGAAATCTGCCGCATGATGCAGACGCTGATCGGTGACGTGGCCTTCCGCAAGGCAATGGATCTCTATTTCGAGCGGCATGACGGCGAGGCCGCAACGGTCGATGATTTCGTGCGATGCATGGCGGAAGCCTCAGGCCGCGATCTCGGCCAGTTCTTCTCCTGGTATGAACAGGCCGGCACGCCGCAGGTGATTGCAGAATGTGCCTATGATGCAGCCGGCAGGACGTTCACTGTCACGCTTGAGCAGCTTACCCCGCCTTCGCCCGGACAGGACGAAAAGGTTCCGTTGCATGTTCCGCTCGGCATCGGCCTCGTCGGTCCCGATGGCGAGGACATGCCGCTTGATCTCGAAGGCACCGGCATTCTCAACGCGCCACTCATCGAACTCAGGGAACAGAAGCAGGTTTTCCGTTTCCGAAATGTTGCGAAGTGCCCTGTACTTTCGTTGAACCGTGGCTTTTCGGCACCGGTTCAACTTACCGTCAACAGTTCTTCCGAGGACCAGCTCTTCCTGATGGGCCGTGACCGCGACAGCTTCAACCGCTGGGAGGCAGGTCAGACACGGGCACGCGCACTCATCCTGTCAGAAATCGGCAGCACAGCGCAAAAGAAAGACGTCGATCGCTATGCCGATGCGCTCCGGGCCATTCTCGCCGATCCGGCGGCCGATGACGCGTTCAAGGCGCTGATGCTGGGCGTTCCCACCGAAGGCGACATCGCCGCCGCAATCGGGCAGAACGTCGACACCGATCAGGTTCGCGCTGCGCGTGACGGAATTCGCACAGAGCTTGGACGCGTGCTGGAAAAACCTTTGTTGGAAATTTGGGCTCGCACCCGAGAGACGGAAGAATACCGCCCGGATCCTGCAGGCACGGCGCGCCGCTCGCTTCGCTATGCGGCACTTTCCCTGATGCTGTTCGGCAATCCCGGGCAAGGCATCGCCGCTGCCATCACAGAGCTTGACGCTCCGCACAGCATGAGTGCCGAAATCGGAACCCTCTCCGCACTAATTCAAATCGAATGCGCCGAACGTGAAGCAGCGCTTGACCGGTTCCATTCCCGCCATGGTCACGAGCATCTTCTTATCGACAAGTGGCTGATGCTCAATGCGCAATGTGTCGGTTCCGATGCCGCTTCGCGGATTGAGAGGCTGACACAGCATGCCGATTTCAAATGGACGACACCCAACAAGGTCTATGCCCTGATCGCGGCCTTCACCGCCGGGAACAGTTCAGGGTTCAATGCGGCGGATGGGTCAGGCTACAGGGTAGTAGCGGATGCAATCATCAAGCTCGACAGCATGAACCCGCAGGTTGCGGCGCGCATTGCAACAGGTTTCCGGAGCTGCAAGGTGCTGGATGCGGCGCGAAAGGCGGCGGCTTACGGCGAGCTCAACCGCATCCTGGCAGAGCGAAACCTGTCGCGCGACGTATTTGAAATCGTCTCGCGCATCGCCGCCGCGCAATAGCATTTATCGCACTGGACAAATCACCCCCATTTCGAATCAATAGGGGTGATTCGATGTGTGGTTGCGTTCGGTGGTTTCGGGTCTCTCTCCCTTTCGGGCAGAAGGGCGAGGCAGGGGAAAATCGTGGGCAAGACGCAGATCGGCGAACTGTTTTTGAAGGATCGAGTGCTCAGGCTCCCGTCGCCGTGGCCTGAGCGGTTCCGTGTTGCAATTTCCGAGCGCCACCTCCGCCTTCTCATCACATCTCTCATTGTATTGTTCCTTCTGGTCCTCGGTTCGGCTCTGCTCATCCAGCTGATGGACAGCCGCAGTTTGCATTTGGCGGAACAGAACCGGCTGTCCTCTCTCCACGGCCAGCTTGCAGCACAACGGATCAAGACCGACTTCGCACAGGCTGCTGCCGGCGGCCACACTGCGCCTGTGTTGAATACCGATTATCTGCGTTCGATACTGCCGCCCGATGCGCTGCTGGAAAAACGGGTCTTCGCGGTAGCCGAGAGCCTGGGCAAGATTTCGGCAAGCCTGCCACTGGCCGAGGAACTGAACGGCCTGCTGATCACCAGCGTGTTGTCGCCAAACTTCGTCACTGATGCCGCGATGAACAGTGGCGAGATGGCTCCCCTGTTACTGGCGTCGGGCGAGGACGCCTTCGTGGCAATGTATGACCTCGGAGATTTTCCCGGAAGCCTCATCGTGTTCCAGCGCCAGCAAGATGTGCTTGGCGCCTGGCGATCAAGCGTCACGCAGGTGACCACGCTCTTCACCGTCACGCTTTTCGTCCTCATGCTGTTAGGCGGCGCATTCCACTGGCAGGCCGCCAAGGCTGCCGAAGCGGATTCGATCCTGAGTGTCGCCACCGCCCGCCTTGACAAGGCGCTGGATCGCGGCCAATGCGGCATGTGGGACTGGGAAGTGGCCAAAGGCATCATTTTCTGGTCGCGCTCGATGTTCGAGATCCTCGGCATGCCGGTGAAAGGCGATTTCCTCAGCTTTGCCGAAGTTGCGAACCGCATCCACCCCAGTGATACGCAGCTTGAAAGCGCTGTCGAAAGCCTGCTCGAAGGCCAGATCACATCTTTCGACCGGGAATTCCGCATGCGCCATGAAGATGGCCACTGGGTGTGGCTCCGCGCGCGCGCGGCACTGGCACCAGGCGAGACGGCGGACCAGCCGCACCTGATCGGCATTGTCTTCGATATCTCGCAGCAGAAGCTTGCGGACAAGCTCAACAAGGAAGCCGAACTCCGCCTCATGGATGCCGTGGAAAACATCTCCGAAGCCTTCGTGCTGTGGGATTCGGATAACCGGCTCGTACTGTGCAATTCGAAGTATCAGCAATTCCATTCGCTTCCCGCTTCGGTCTGCGTGCCGGGCACGGCCTATGAAGATGTCGTGCGCTCTGCAAAGGAGCCTGCGATCCGCAAGCGCGTGGGTCTCTCCAAGGGGGACAAGAGCGAGGGACGTTCCTCCGAGGTTCAGCTTGCCGACAGGCGCTGGCTTCAGATCAACGAGCGCCGTACCAAGGATGGCGGCTTCGTCTCGGTTGGCACCGACATTACGGCACTGAAGCTTCAGGAAGAGCGCCTGCTTCTCTCCGAGCGCGAATTGATGATGACGGTGCGTGATCTGCAAAAAGAACGCCTGCTTGCCGACCAGCAGGCACAGCGCCTGGCGGACCTTGCCGACAAGTATGCGCGGGAGAAGACGCGCGCCGAAGCGGCGAACCGCTCCAAGTCGGAATTTCTCGCCAACATGAGCCACGAGCTGCGCACGCCGCTCAACGCCATCATCGGCTTCAGCGAGATCATGCAGGCCCAGATGTTCGGGCCGATGGGGTCGGAAAAATATTCCGAATACTCCCGCGACATTCACCGCAGCGGCCAGTTCCTGCTCGACGTCATCAACGACATCCTGGACATGTCGAAGATCGAGGCGGGCCGCATGCAGATGGAGCCGGAATCGCTGCAGATCGATGCAGTGCTCGATGAGGTCATGCGCCTCGTAGGTCCGCGCGCCTATGAAGGCCGCGTGACGATTGCGCGGGATGTTCCGCAAGGGCTTTCGCTCTGGGCCGACAAGCGCGCCTTCAAGCAGGTGCTCATCAATCTGCTATCCAATGCCGTCAAGTTCACGCCCGAAGGCGGCAAGGTCACCATTGTTGCGGCGGAAGCAGATGGTACCATGGCAATTTCAATTGCCGACACCGGCATCGGCATTCCGCCGCGCGATATCGAGAAGTTGGGCCGGCCGTTTGAACAGGTCGAAAACCAGTTCACCAAATCAAAGGGTGGTTCAGGACTTGGGCTCGCCATCTCGAAGAGTTTTGTCGAGCTTCACAATGGCTCGCTCACCATAAAGAGTTCGATTGGTCACGGCACTGATGTGACGGTGAAATTTCCCCGGAAGGCTGCCTGATCAGTCGCCACCTTTCCGGCCGCCATCCATGTGATCGCCGCGCCTGCCGCCATCGTCGCGCAAGCGTATCTGCCGGGCGAGCTGTTTGCGTTCCTCAGGGCTGAGCCTGACAATCAGCGCCAGTGCCGCTTCACC
>JBKJQU010000276.1:0-3159 GCA_046594995.1 Aestuariivirga sp. | reverse complement strand
ATACGTTTTGCTGTGGCAACAGGGCAACAATAGACAGCTAACATTATTCCGCCCCATTCGTGCCCGGGTTGGAACACGGAACAACCCTAGCCTCCACCGCATTAAACGATGGGTTTGCAAGGGAGTATGTAACCATGAAGAATATCAGGACTGCATTATTGGGCCTCGCGATGCTGGGCGGGCTTTCGGGTGCCGCCATGGCAGCCGATGTGGATGCGAGCATTCCGGCCGACACTTACGCGGACATGGGGTGGTATCTGCGTGGCGATGTCGGTTTCTCGTGGCTCGACCTCGAGGACGGCGCGATGGCCGTTGGCGGCGGTGTGGGCTACCAATACAGCGATACGCTCCGCGCCGACGTTCGCGTCGACTGGGCTGGTTTCAGCAATGACGAGAACTTCACTACCGTTCTCGGCAACATGTATTTCGACATTCCACTCGACACCATTATCACGCCTTACGTAGGTGCCGGTGCCGGTTATGGCTGGGCGGCGGACGACCAGAGCGGCCTCGCATTCGCGCTGATGGCCGGTGCGGAAGTGGGTCTCTCCGACAGCATCAGCCTGGATGCCGGATACCGCTATCGCCAGATCATCGACGGTGACGATCCGTCGGATCACCAGTTCCTGGTGGGTCTGCGCTTCAAGTTCTGAGGCTCGATCGAGAGTCCTCGGGTTGAAAGGGGTGGCTGCGATTCATTTCGCAGTCACCTTTTTCATGTCTCCCGCTTGCGTTGTACGCGCAAATCCGTCATACGCGCTCCCGGGCTAGCCTTCCCCACCGAGGGTCAGTTCATCTGCAAGGATGGAGCACAACATGATGATGACGAAACCGGCAACGCGCCCGGCATGCGCGCATTTCTCTTCCGGACCCTGCGCCAAGATCCCGGGCTGGACACCACAACTCCTCGAAACAGCATCTGTCGGCCGCTCGCACCGCTCGGGCGAGGGCAAGGCACGCCTCAAGCAGGCGATCATGCTGACGCGCGACGTGCTGGAGGTTCCCAAAGACTATCTGATTGGCATCGTGCCGGCGTCCGATACGGGCGCCGTCGAGATGGCAATGTGGTCGCTGCTGGGCGAAAAGCCTGTGGAGATGCTGGCTTGGGAAAGCTTCGGCGAAGGCTGGGTTTCAGACGTGGCCAAGCAACTGAAGCTGAAGGATGCGCGGAAGCTGATCGCGCCCTATGGCGAGCTGCCCGATCTCGCTTCGGTGAACTTCGATCATGACGTGGTCTTCACGTGGAACGGCACCACATCCGGCGTGCGCGTGGCGGATGCCACGTGGATTCCTGCGACTCGCCAAGGGCTCACGATCTGCGATGCGACGTCTGCCGCGTTTGCTCAAGCTCTCGATTTCGCCAAGCTCGATGTGGTGACCTTCTCCTGGCAGAAGGTGCTGGGCGGCGAGGGCGCGCATGGCGTGGTCATTCTTTCTCCACGCGCCGTGCAGCGGCTTGAAAGCTATTCGCCGCCCTGGCCGATGCCGAAGATTTTCCGCATGACGAGTGGCGGCAAGCTCATCGCCGGAATCTTCGAGGGCGAGACCATCAACACGCCTTCGATGCTGTGCGTCGAGGACTACATCGTGGCATTGAAATGGGCGAAGAGCGTTGGCGGGTTGAAGGGCCTTATGGCGCGGGCCAATGCCAATGCCGCCATGGTGCAGCGCTGGATCGACTCTCGGCCACATGCGCATAATCTTGCCAAGGTGGAAGCCACGCGCTCCAACACCTCCGTGTGCCTCACACTCGATGCGGATGAAACCGTTCCGAAGAAGATGGTGAAGCTGCTGGAGGCCGAGAAGGCCGCCTTCGACATCGGCTCCTATCGCGATGCGCCTCCGGGCCTCCGCATCTGGTGCGGGGCCACTGTCGAGACCTCCGATCTCGAAGCGCTGATGCCGTGGCTCGACTGGGCCTACGCTCAGGCGATCTCTTCCTAATCACCTTATAAAATAATTTTAACTTACATCAGGATCAGCCGATGGCTCCCCGCGTTCTCGTTTCCGACAAGCTCAGCGAAACCGCCGTGCAGATTTTCCGCGACCGTGGCGTGGAGGTCGATTACCTCCCCGACCTTGGCAAGGACAAGGATGCGCTTTTGGCCGCCATCCCGCTCTATGACGGGCTTGCGATCCGTTCGGCCTCGAAAGTGACGCCGAAGATCATTGCCGCCGCGACCAATCTTAAAGTGATCGGCCGCGCGGGGATCGGCGTCGACAATGTCGATATTCCGGCCGCGACGTCGCGCGGCATCGTGGTCATGAACACGCCATTCGGAAATGCGATCACCACGGCCGAACATGCGATTTCGATGATGATGGCGCTGGCCCGGCAGATTCCGGAAGCCAATGCCTCGACGCACGCGGGGAAGTGGGAAAAGAATCGCTTCATGGGCGTTGAGTTGTTCAACAAGACGCTGGGCGTGATCGGCTGCGGCAATATCGGATCCATCGTTGCCGACCGCGGCATCGGCCTCAAGATGCGCGTCATTGCGTTCGATCCGTTCCTCTCGCCGGAGCGCGCCATCGAGATCGGCGTCGAAAAGGTCGAACTCGACGAGATTTTCCGCCGGTCGGATTTCATCACGCTGCACACGCCGCTGACCGAGAAGACGCGCGGCATCATCGATGCGAAGGCGCTGGCGAAATGCAGACGCGGTGTGCGTATCATCAACTGCGCGCGCGGCGGGCTGGTTGTCGAGGATGCGCTCTATGACGGATTGAAATCGGGCCATGTTGCGGGGGCCGCACTCGACGTGTTCGAGGTGGAGCCTGCAACGGAGCACAAGCTGTTCGGGCTGGATAACGTTGTGTGCACGCCGCATCTTGGCGCTTCGACGGGCGAAGCGCAGGAGAACGTGGCGCTGCAGGTGGCAGAGCAGATGGCGGACTATCTGCTCTATGGCGCGGTGTCGAATGCGCTCAACATGCCGTCCATCACGGCGGATGAAGCGCCGCGCCTGAAGCCCTTCATTGCGGTGGCCGAGAAGCTTGGCTCATTTGCGGGACAACTTACCGAAGATCCGATCACCGGCATCATCATCGAATATGCGGGTGACGTGGGCGAGATGAACACGCGCGCGCTGACCTCCGCGACGCTTGCGGGAATCCTGCAGCCGATGCTCGGCACGGTGAACATGGTGTCGGCACCCGTCG
>JBKJQU010000120.1:0-2831 GCA_046594995.1 Aestuariivirga sp. | reverse complement strand
CCTCGCACTCCGCGAAGGCCACCAGCGCTTCAGCCCCGAGCATCTTCTGAAAGTCCTTCTCGATGACGAGGAAGGATTGGCCGCAGGCCTGATCAAGGCCGCAGGCGGTGACCAGCGCCTCGCGTTGAGCGAAACGGAAGCCGTGCTGAAGAAGCTGCCCAAGGTTTCGGGCGGCGGTGCGGGCCAGGTCTATCTCGCACCCGAAATGGCGCGCGTCTTCGACAGCGCGCAGAAGCTTGCCGAAAAGGCAGGCGACAGCTTCGTCTCCGCCGAGCGCCTGCTGCAGGCACTGGCCGTCGAACAGTCCGAAGCCGCGAAGGCCTTGAAGAATGCGGGCGTCACCGCGCAGGGGCTTAACCAGGCGATCAACGCGATCCGCAAGGGCCGCACGGCAGACAGCGCATCCGCCGAACAGAGTTATGACGCGCTGAAGAAATATGCGCGTGATCTGACCGAGGCCGCGCAGGCCGGAAAGCTCGACCCGGTGATTGGCCGCGATGAGGAAATCCGCCGCACCATTCAGGTGCTGTCGCGCCGCACCAAGAACAATCCGGTGCTGATCGGCGAGCCTGGCGTCGGCAAGACGGCGATTGCCGAAGGCCTCGCCCTTCGCATCATCAAGGGCGATGTGCCCGAGAGCCTGAAAGACAAGAAGCTGATGGCGCTCGACATGGGCTCGTTGATCGCCGGTGCGAAATATCGGGGCGAGTTCGAGGAGCGGCTGAAGGCCGTGTTGTCGGAAGTGACAGCGGCCGAAGGCGGCATCATCCTCTTCATTGACGAGATGCATACGCTGGTGGGTGCGGGCAAATCCGAAGGTGCGATGGATGCATCGAACCTGTTGAAGCCTGCATTGGCGCGCGGTGAGCTTCACTGCGTCGGCGCCACGACGCTTGATGAGTACCGCAAGCATGTGGAGAAGGATGCAGCGCTCGCACGGCGCTTCCAGCCCATCTTCGTCAGTGAGCCGACGGTGGAAGATTCGATCTCGATTCTCCGCGGCATCAAGGAGAAGTATGAGCTTCACCATGGTGTGAGGATCACCGACACGGCGATCGTCGCGGCGGCAACGCTTTCGAACCGCTACATCACCGACCGCTTCCTGCCCGACAAGGCCATCGACCTGATGGATGAGGCAGCGGCGCGGTTGCGCATGCAGGTCGATTCGAAGCCCGAGGAACTCGATGAGATCGACCGCCGCATCATGCAGCTGCAGATCGAGCGCGAGGCGCTGAAGAAGGAAACCGATTCGGCTTCCAAGGACCGGCTGCTCAAGCTTGAAAAGGAACTGGCGGAGTTCGAGGAAAAATCCGGCACCATGACAAGGCGCTGGCAGGAGGAGAAGGAACAGCTCGCCTCCGCCTCGAAGGTCAAGGAAGAGCTCGAGAAGGCGCGTTTCGAACTCGACCAGGCGCAGCGCAAGGGCGACTTCGCCAAGGCGGGCGAGCTGGCCTATGCGACGATCCCCGGCCTCGAGAAGAAGCTGAAGGCGGCAGAGGATTCAAGCTCGGCCAACATGCTGGAAGAGGCTGTGACCGCATCTCATGTGGCGCAGGTCGTCTCGCGCTGGACCGGCGTTCCGGTCGATCGCATGCTGGAAGGCGAGCGTGAGAAGCTGCTTGCGATGGAGCAGGAGTTGGCCAAGCGCGTGGTCGGCCAGGAGGAAGCAGTGGAAGCCGTGGCAACCGCCGTGCGCCGTGCGCGTGCCGGCTTGCAGGACCCCAACCGCCCGATCGGCTCCTTCATGTTCTTAGGCCCTACGGGTGTTGGCAAGACGGAGCTGACGAAGGCGCTGGCCTCCTATCTCTTCGATGACGAGCACGCGATGGTGAGGATCGACATGTCGGAATACATGGAGAAGCATTCCGTCTCGCGCCTCATCGGTGCGCCTCCGGGATATGTCGGTTATGACGAGGGCGGTGCCTTGACCGAAGCGGTGAGACGGCGTCCCTATCAGGTCGTGCTCTTTGACGAGATCGAGAAGGCGCATCCAGACGTCTTCAACGTGTTATTACAGGTCCTCGATGATGGCAGGCTCACTGACGGCCAGGGCCGCACCGTGAACTTCAAGAACACGTTGATCATCATGACCTCGAACTTGGGGTCCGAATATCTCGTGAACCTTGGCGAGGCGCAGGATGTGGATGTCGTGCGCGATGCGGTGATGGGTGTGGTCAAGGGCCACTTCCGGCCCGAGTTCCTCAACCGGCTGGACGAGATCATCCTGTTCCACAGGCTGAAGCGCGAGCATATGGGCGCGATTGTCGATATCCAGATCGGGCGTCTGCGGAAACTGCTCGCGGACCGCAAGATCGAGATCGACATTACCGATGCCGCCCGCACATGGCTGGCCGACAAGGGCTATGACCCCGCCTATGGCGCGCGGCCATTAAAGCGCGTGATCCAGAAGAACCTTCAGGATCCGCTGGCCGAGGAACTCCTCGCCGGCCGCATCAAGGACGGCGACACGGTGGAAGTCGGATCGACGGCAGGCGTGCTGACGTTCAATGGCGTTGCAGTGGGTGGAAAGCCGGTGGACCCGAAGGTCGTCAGCCTGCACTGACGGCAGTCGTTTTTGAGAATCCTCATCCCGGCTTCCGCCGGGATGAGGATTGTTGTTATGGTGCTGGAGGCAGCAAAACAGTCACCGCACCACATCCCATGACGCTCGATGACTACAACATCTTCTGCGGCTCGCTTCCTCACACGGCGCATGTCGTACACTGGGACGGTGCGCATGTGTGGAAGGTGGGCGGCGCCAAAGGCAAGGTCTTCGCCATCGCGTCTCGCTGGCATGGGCCGGGGCTGGATTTTACTTTCAAGGCGTCAAC
>JBKJQU010000078.1:0-7209 GCA_046594995.1 Aestuariivirga sp. | reverse complement strand
GGCCCTCATCCGCCCTGTCGGGCACCTTCTCCCATGCTTTGCATGGGAGAAGGCACTTGCGGCTCCAGCCCCTTCTCCCGTGCCCGGGCGTGACCCGGGTATGGGAGAAGGTGGCCGAAGGCCGGATGAGGGCTTCTTAAGGTACGGGCGGAAAGTCCGTTCAGGGAACGATGGTTCAGATTATCAATACGGTCGATGCCAATGGTGTCGACAGGCATGAAGCGGAGGCGGTCAACAAGGCCGAGAACCGGTCGCTCTATGCATCGCGCGTCAGGATTCATCCCAAGGCCGCGGCGGGCACGTTTCGCCGGCTGAAGTGGGCGCTCGTCTTCCTCCTGCTGGGCATCTACTACGTGGCGCCATGGCTGCGCTGGGACCGGCCTGGTGCAGCACCCGACCAGGCGATCCTGATCGATCTGGCCAACCGCCGCTTCTATTTCTTCTTCATCGAAATCTGGCCGCAGGAGTTCTACTACGTCGCAGGCCTTCTCATCATGGCGGGTGTGGGACTGTTTCTCGTCACGTCGCTGTTTGGCCGCGCCTGGTGCGGCTATGCCTGTCCGCAGACGGTGTGGACCGATCTCTTCATCTGGGTCGAAAGCAAGATCGAGGGCGACCGCAATGCGCGGATCAAGCTCGACAAGGCGCCGATGAACTTCTCCAAGTTCTCGAAGCGCACTGCGAAGTTTGCGATCTGGCTGGCGATCGCCATCGCCACCGGCGGCTTCTGGGTGTTCTACTTCGCCGATGCGCCCACGCTGTTCATGGAACTGGTGACGGGACAGGCCGCATCGGTCGCCTACTTCACCATCGCCATCCTCACGGCCACGACCTTCACCTTCGCGGGCTTCATGCGCGAGCAGGTCTGCACTTACATGTGCCCGTGGCCCCGCATTCAGGGCGCCATGCTCGATGAGGAATCCCTCATCGTGACCTATAACGCCTGGCGCGGCGAACCCCGCATGGCGGGCCGCAAGAAGGCCGAGGCGCAAGGCCTGAAAGTCGGCGATTGCGTGGATTGCAATGCCTGCGTGGCGGTGTGCCCGATGGGGATCGACATCCGCGACGGCAACCAGCTCGAATGCATCAACTGCGCACTCTGCATCGATGCCTGCGATGCGGTAATGGACAAGATCGGAAAGCCCAGGGGCCTCATCAACTACACGACGTCCACACTCTATGCCGCGAACGTCGCCGGCAAGAACGAGCACTGGAATTGGCACCACCTGTTGCGGCCGCGGACCGCAATCTATTCCGGTATGTGGGCCGCCGTCGGAATCGCCATGCTGGTGACGCTGATCAACCGCTCGCAGCTCGACGTCAACATCGTGCCAGACCGCAACCCGCTATTCGTGACGCTCTCGGACGGCACCATCCGCAACGGTTACACGGTGAAGATCCTGAACAAGAAGCAGGAGCAGCGGAACTTCCGCTTGAGTGTCGAGGACCTCCCCGGCGCTTCGATGCAGATGGTGGGCGAGGACATTTCTCCCCGCAGCACCATCGAAATCGCGGTGGAGCCCGACAAGCTGCGCGCCGTAAAGATCTATATGGCGACCAGGGACGACAAAGTCCTTGAAGACGACAAGACCGGCTTTACGTTCAAGATCGAAGAACTGAACCCCGCAGGCGTCGCGGAAACTGCGGTCGAGCAGACCGTCTTCCATGCGCCGGGGAACAAGGATTAGCATCACGTCCATGGCAACTTCACCAAAACCCATTACCGGCAAGCATGTGCTGGTCTCGCTCATCGCCTTCTTCGGCGTCATCATCACCGTGAACCTCACGATGGCCTACCTCGCCAATTCAACATGGTCGGGCCTTATCGTGAAGAACGGCTACGTGGCAAGCCAGAGCTTCGACAAGGACCTTGCGCGGTCGAAAGCCCAGGATGCGATGGGCTGGACCGTCGACATGACTCACACGATGGATCGCGTGCGCTTCACCTTCACCGATCAGGCGGCCAGCAAGATCGAAGGCCTGCGGATCACCGGCCAGCTCGAACGGCCGACCACGGACAGGGACGACCAGTCCCTGACCTTCAGCAGCATCGGCGCGGGTGTGTACACGAGCCCCGCGAAGCTGGCGCCCGGCATCTGGGAACTGGAACTCGAGGCGAAAGGCAAGGACGCCCTTTCCTACCGCAAGATTTTCCGCTTCATGGTTCAGGGGTGAGGATGATGAAGGCTCCAGTCTGCTCCCCTTCGTCTTCTTCCGCAGCGCGGGAGAAGAAGGGACCCGTTGCAGAGCAACGGGGAGATGAGGGGAAGAGAGCTCCGCTGTCTGCTATCGCGCATACTTCCCCTCACCTACCCCAACTGCGTTGGGGCCCCTTCCTCTCCCGCCTCGCGGGAGAGGACGTAAAGGCTGAACCATCCGATGCTGTCTTCTCCCGCTTTTTCAGCGGGGAGAAGAAGGGGCCCGCCGCATTGCGGTGGGAAGATGAGGGGCAACCGGGCTTTGCAACAAACGGAGACCGGGTTCCCCTCTCCTCCCCCATGCTGCGCATGGGTCCCCTTCCTCTCCCCGCTCTCGCGGGGCGAGGACACTTAGGAATATACGCATGACGCTTCCCTGCTGCACCATCGACGGCGAGTATTTCCAGCCCTTCAGGCTTGAAGGCAGCGATGCCGAGCGCTGGATGTCCGAGGCTGGCCCGGGCCTGAAGCGCATCGAGTTCCTGGTGCCGCAGGCGAACCGGCCCGCCGCGATGCAGGAGATCGAATGCGGTCTCATGACAGTCGAGGGCGTCACGGCGGCGCGCGTCAATCTCACGGGCCGCCGCGTGGCGGTGACATTCAAGGTTCAAGCGCTCGCACCGCAGGCGCTGATCGACCGGCTGGGCGAACTGGGCTACATGGCGCGGCCTTTCGACCCGCGCGAGACGGGCCTCACCCGCGATGACCGCGAGGGCGCAAGGCTCCTGAAGGCTCTGGCGATTTCGGGATTCGCCGCCAGCAACGTGATGCTGCTGTCGGTCTCGGTCTGGTCGGGAGCCGAGGACGCGACGCGCGACCTGTTCCACTGGCTTTCCGCCATGATCGCACTCCCGGCCGTTGCCTACGCGGGGCGGCCCTTCTTCTATTCGGCAATCAATGCCTTGCGCCTTGGCCGCGTGAACATGGACGTGCCGATTTCGCTGGGTGTGCTGCTCGCCTCCTTCATGAGCCTGTTCGAGACGATCAATGGCCGCGAGCATGCCTATTTCGATGCCTCCGTCACGCTGCTGTTCTTCCTGCTGGCCGGGCGCTATCTCGATCACCTGATGCGGGCGCGCGCGCGCTCCGCCATCGCGCAACTGGTATCGCTCTCGTCCGAAGGTGCGAGCGTTGTCGAAGGCGACGGAACACGCCGCTATGTGGCTGCGCGCGACCTGAAGGCCGGAATGACGGTGGCCATTGCCGCTGGAGACCGCCTGCCTGCCGATGGCATCGTGACCGGTGGCATCAGCGACATGGACCGCTCGCTGCTGACAGGCGAGACCGCGCCCGAGACCGTGCGCAGCGGCGACAAGGTGCATGCGGGCGAACTCAACATGACAGCACCCCTGATGGTGGAGATCACCGCCGCGGGCAATGATACTTTCCTGAGCGAACTGGTGCGGCTGATGTCGACGGCGGAACAGAGCCAGTCGCGCTATATCCGCATCGCCGACAGGCTTGCGCGCTTCTACTCGCCGGCTGTCCACACGCTTTCGGCAACGACACTTGCCGGCTGGTTGGCTCTGGGCAACGGCTGGCATGACTCGCTGATGGCGGCGATTGCCGTCTTGATCATCACCTGCCCCTGCGCGCTGGGCCTTGCCGTGCCAGCCGTTCAGGTGGTGGCGAGCGGTCGCCTGTTCCGCTCCGGCGTGATGATCAAGGATGGCGCGGCGCTGGAAAAACTCTCCGCCGTCGATACCGTGATCTTTGACAAGACCGGTACGCTGACAAGAGGCGAGCCTAGCCTCGTTTCCCCGCTGATGGTGTCGACCGACACGCTGGCGTTGGCCGCAGGACTGGCGCAGGCCAGCAAGCATCCATTGTCACGCGCGCTGGTACGCGAGGTGAACCGCCGGGGCCTTGCGCCGGTGACGGTTTCCGATATCGCGGAACATCCGGGCCTGGGTCTTTCCGGCATCTGGCATGGCGAGCAGCTGCGCCTTGGCAACCGCGCCTGGTGCGGGGCGGAGGAAACCGCCGAAGACAAGGGCCTGCTGGAATTTGCATTCCGCAGGGGAGCAAAGACACCTGTACTGTTCCACTTCGAGGATGCGCTGCGGACAGGTGCCGCCGAAACGATCCGTACACTGAAGGCCATGGGGATGGAGGTTCATCTTCTCTCAGGCGACCGCGAGGCGGCGGTGACGCGCGTGGCCGAAGCCGTGGACATCGAGACTGCGGTATCGCGCGCCTCCCCGCAGGCGAAGCTGGCCTATGTGAATGCCTTCACCAAGGCCGGGCGCAAGGTGCTGATGGTGGGTGACGGCATCAACGATGCCCCGGCTCTGGCCGCAGGCTTCACCTCCATGGCCCCAGCAACCGCTTCAGACATTGGCCGTACCGCTGCTGAAACCGTGTTCATGACCGAGTCGGCGGAAGCCGTGGTCACGGCGATCAAGGTGAGCCGCCGCAGCCAGCGCATCGCCAAGGAAAATTTTGCACTGGCCGTCGGCTACAACGTGTTCGCGGTGCCGCTTGCCATGGCAGGCCTCGTCTCGCCGCTGGTGGCGGCCATCGCCATGTCCACATCGTCCATCATCGTGATCGCCAATGCGCTGCGCGTCGGGCTGGGCGGGACAGGCACCGCCGCCTCTGCTAATGCAGCATCAGGTCAGCAGGCTGACGCCGAAGGCATAAGGAACGCGGCATGACCGGACTTCTCTATCTCATTCCCGTGGCGCTGTTTTTAGGCGGCCTTGGCCTTGCCGGATTCATCTGGTCGCTGCGGTCCGGCCAGTATGACGACCTCGAAGGCGCCGCATGGCGCATCCTGCAGGACGACGACAAGCCACGGTCCTGATTCTTTTTTACCGGCCAGGAACCTTCACCAAATTGCCTTAATGGCAGGGGAACACTTGCGCCTGCCCGTTGACAACAGGGCGGCGGCGGACTGAAGCTTCGTCCACTTGCATAACAGACTTGCTACCGGAGGATTCCCATGACGGCGCATTCTAACCGTGTTCATGCATGGATGGGAGTTCATCTCCAGTTGCTGTGGCTGGTGATGGCAGGATTTGCGGCGCTGATCGCGCAAGGCGCATCGGCGCAGGCCGCCAAGACCTTTCCGGTCGACCAGTTCAGCTATTACCTCAGCGATTATGACAACGAGCTTGGCCGCCTTGCCAAGACAATCACCCGGACTGAAACCGAACTCCTCGCCGATATCCAGGCTGCCGAAACGGCTGGTAATGCGCGGCTCACCGCAGCATCGATCGAACAGTTGCTGACCAGGCGCCCGACCGATGCGGCCCTCTGGATGAAGCTGGCGCGGCAGCTTCGCGTTTCCACAGCGATCAATGATTCCGACGGCTATCAACTGCCGTCGAAGATCGTGGGCGCAGCACTCCGAGCCTATACGCTGACCTCTTCGCAACAAGAAGAAGCAGAAGCACTCGTCATCGCGGCTGAAGGCTTCGCCAAGCGCGAATACTGGCGGCCCGCCCTTCTCGCCTACAAGGAAAGCCTGAAGCTCGCCGAAGTCGCGGAAGTCCGTGAAACTTACGAGACCATGCGCGTCGACCACGGGTTCCGCGTGGCCGACTACAAGGTCGATCTCGAATCAACGCCACCCCGCGCCTGCTTCGAAATGTCGGAAGCCGTCTCGCGCACGGTGACGGATTTCACCTCCTACTTCACACAGGATCCCGGCCCGGTCGCTGCGGTGACCGCCGAAGGCTCGCGCCTGTGCGTCGAAGGCCTGAAGCATGGCGAGCGCTATACGATCACCGCGCGGAAGGGCCTGCCTGCCGCCATTGACGATACGATGGCAAAGGACTTTTCGTTCGAATTCTATGTGAAGGACCGCAGCCCCTCTGTCCGCTTTGCCGGCAAGAGCTTCGTGCTGCCGCGCACCGGCCAGAACGGCATTCCGCTGATCTCGGTGAACAGCAAGGAGGCAAGCCTTTCGCTCTACCGGATCGGCGACCGCAACCTCATCAACAGCGTGATGGGCTCTGATTTCCGCGCGCAAATATCGGGCTATACCGCTGGCGATATCGCCAACCAGAGCGGCAAGCTTGTGTGGGAGGGAACGCTCGAAACCCCTGCCCCCACCAATGAAGACATTACCACTGCCTTCCCCATCGATGAGGCCCTGGGCAAGCTGGAGCCCGGCCTCTACGTGATGACGGCCAAGCCCTCGGAGATCGAGTCTGAGAGTTATGACGCCGTGGCGACGCAGTGGTTCGTCGTGTCCGACCTCGGCCTCTCCACCATGAAGGGCAAGGATGGGCTGCATGTGTCGCTGCGCTCGATCGCGACGGCGGCACCTGTTGCCGATGCCGAGGTACGCCTCGTGGCCCGCAACAACGAAGTGCTCGCCACGGCCAGGTCTGGCGCGGACGGTTCTGCCATCTTCGAGGCAGGACTGCTGAAGGGTGAAGGCGGCGAAGCGCCGGCTCTCGTCGTCGCGCAATCCGCCGAGAGTGATTACAGCTTCATCGACCTGACACAGCCCGCTTTCGACCTGACCGATCGCGGTGTTGAAGGCCGAGCACCCGCGGGTGCCGTCGATGCCTTCGTCTATGCCGAGCGCGGCGTCTACCGCCGTGGCGAAACCGTGCACGCAACCGTGCTGCTGCGTGACGAGAAGGCCATGGCGATGACGGGCTTGCCCGTTACGCTGGTGGTCCAGCGCCCCGATGGAGTCGAGTATCTATCAACCACGCTTGACGACAAGGGTGCTGGCGGACATTCGCACAGCTTCCCCATCAATGCCGTGGCACAGGGCGGAACCTGGCGCATTTTTGCGAAAACCGATCCCAACGGCGAAGTGGTCGGCGAGACCTCGTTCCTTGTTGAGGATTATATCCCCGACCGGATCGAATTTGATCTGACGTCGAAGAGCGCCACTGTCAGCACGGGCGACGGAACCACTCTGTCCGTCGATGGACGCTATCTGTTCGGCGCGCCCGCCGCGGGCCTCGACCTTGAAGCGAACCTGACGATCACGCCCGATGACCAGCCCTTTAAGGAGTGGAAGGATTACCAGTTCGGCCTGATGGAC
>JBKJQU010000070.1:0-3925 GCA_046594995.1 Aestuariivirga sp. | reverse complement strand
CTGCAGGGCCTGACGCCGAAATTCTATATCCGGCAGATCCTCGGGCAAATGATGCGGATCGGCTATTTCTCGCTCCCCGTCGTGGGCCTTACGGCCTTCTTCACCGGCGGCGCGCTGGCGCTGCAGATCTATCAGGGCTCATCGCCTGCAACGGCGGGAACACTGGTTCCCAACATCGTGGCGCTGGGCATCACGCGCGAACTTGGGCCGGTACTGGCCGCATTGATGGTGGCGGGCCGCGTGGGCGCATCGATTGCCGCCGAACTTGGCACCATGCGCGTGACCGAGCAGATCGACGCGCTGGTGACGCTGGCCACGAACCCGTTCAAGTATCTCGTGGGGCCACGCATCGTCGCCGCGGTCGTCACGCTGCCGTTGCTGGTGGCGATCGGCGACACCATCGGCATTATGGGCGGCTATGTGATCGGCACGCGCACGCTGGGCTTCAATGGTGCAGCCTATATCAAGACCACGGCGGATTTCCTGTCGCTGGACGATGTCACATCCGGATTGATCAAGGCTGCCGTCTTCGGCTTCATCATCGCGGTGATGGGCTGCTACCATGGCTTCAATTCCAAGGGCGGTGCGGCAGGCGTTGGCCGCGCCACCACGAATGCCGTGGTGTCCGCCGCGATCCTGATCCTCGCATCGAACTTCGCGCTCACCTCTCTGCTGTTTGCGGATTGAGCGATGGCCGAGCCTCACATCGTTCTCGAAAACGTGCGGAAAAGCTTTGGCCCGAAGCAGGTGCTGAACGGCGTAAACCTCGCCGTCGAGAAGGGCCATTCTCTGGTGGTGATCGGCGGATCAGGCACCGGCAAATCGGTGATGCTGAAGTGCATTCTCGGCATACTGCAAGCCGATTCCGGCGCGATTCGGGTGGCGGGCGAAAATGTGCTGGGCTTGAAGGGAAGCGCGCGCGACGAGTACTTGTTGCGCTTCGGCATGCTGTTCCAGGGTTCGGCGCTTTTTGACTCGCTGAGCGTCTGGGAGAATGTCGCCTTCGGCCTGATCCAGGGCCGGCACATGGCGCGTGCGAAAGCAAAGGACATCGCCATCGAAAAGCTGGGCCAGGTTGGGTTGAGCGCCGACGTCGCGCAGCTCTACCCGGCTGAACTTTCAGGCGGCATGCAGAAGCGCGTAGGGTTAGCGCGTGCCATTGCTGCTGACCCCGAGATCATCTTCTTCGACGAGCCTACGACGGGCCTCGACCCCATCATGGCGGATGTCATCAACAACCTGATCGTCGACTGCGTGAAGCGCCTGGGCGCCACCACGATTTCCATCACCCACGACATGGCAAGCGCCCGCAAGATCGCCGACGACATCGCCATGATCTATCGCGGCGAAATCCTCTGGCAGGGCCCGGCGGAGACAATCGACACGAGCAGCAATGCCCATGTCGACCAGTTCATACACGGCAGGGCGGAAGGCCCGATCCAGATGGATGTGCTGAGGCCGTGACAAAAGTGTTGCGGCCCAAGTCTCAGTGGTTCCGGAAAACTGTTGTCACATTACTGCTCATCTCGCCATTGTGGATGACTGGATTATTATTGTGGTCATTCGTTTCAGGCGGAGACCTGTTTGATCGCTTTCACGTGATCTCTTCCTCTGCAAGTCCGGACGGGCAAAAGGTTGCTGTCCTCTATCGGTACGACTACGCGGAACTCTCGATGAGGGGCTTCTCGGTTTGGGTACAGGCCGCAGATCAGCTTATAGAGGACTCGAGAAGCGGATGGCCGAATGGCGAAGCAGCATTCACGATGGTGAACATGGAAGAGTCCCTCAAGTTCAGTTGGACTCCCGAAGGCGTGATCGAGATTTTAGCAAGCCAACCTTTGACCGTCCGCTGGACCGGCAGAGCGAAATCCTGTTTTTGGACCATTATGAAACCCCGTTCGGAAGCTGAGAACAGAGTTCTCTGCCTCATTACTGAGGGCGTGTTGGTAAAGATGGAGTAGCAATTGGTATGATGTGGTCTTGGGGCTGGTCACCAAGGCGGGCCTTTAATTCCCTCATGCTGAGGTGCGAGCGCAGCGCCTCGAAGCATATGCCGCAGCATACTCTACCTTCAGCCGTGCCCGTGTTGCCCTTCGAGGCCCGGCTGCGCCGCGCACCTCAGGGTGAGGATTTACATGAAGCACGCCTACGAACAACAAAGAAAGGCCGCCCTCTTGGGCGGCCTTTCCGTGAGATGCGTCTGGGGCACCTCGTTAGCCGTTGCGTCAGCCCTGCGTTCCCGCAGAGGCGACGATCCGCACGAAATATGCTCCAGACACTGTGAACTCACTCGACATCGGATCACCTCCTTTCGTTGTTGATTGGAACTCCGATATAGGACGGCATTCTCCGGTCATCAAGTGATGATCTGCAGGCCGATCGCCATGATGGCCAGCCAGCCCACGGCGAACGAAAGTGTACGCACGAAGGGCACCCCTGCGGTATACCCGATATAATGCACCAGGCGGGCCCAGAAATAGACCACCGCCCAGAGCGCCGTCGTTGCGTTTGCCGCCTGGGTCAGATGGGCAACGATTACCACCGCACTGAACGGCACGAGACTTTCAATCGCGTTGTAATGCGCTCGCTTCGCGCGTGATGCCCAGTCCGGAAGCTTGTCGTTGTCGGCAGCATAGGTCAGCGTCGGCATCAGTCCGGATGCCATGATCCGCGCCAGAATATAAGGTAACCACATCAGTGCCGTAATAATAGCAACCCACGTCAGCATTTTCAGATCGGTCGTCATCTGTCTTCCCTCCCATGACATTCTGGCTGTTGCCGAGACGCCGGACGCCCGCCATAGTTCGCCCGGCCCAACAACAGGTACAGACTCGATGAACAGCGCCGATATTATCATTACCAACGCCAAAGTCCTAACGATGGACGGTGCCCGCCCGCATGCGTCCGCGCTGGCAATTTCCGGCAACCGCATCCTCCGCGCCGGTTCCGCCGATGACGTTGCGGGCCTCAAGGCGAAGCACACCCGCATGATCGACGCGCAGATGAAGACGGTGATGCCCGGCATCATCGAGGGCCACGTCCATCTGTTCGGCGGATCGGTCGAACTCGACACCCTGATGCTCAATGGCATCAATGGCTTCGAGGCAATTGCGGAATCGGTTTCTCAATACCGCAAACAGCGCCCCAACGATCCCGTGCTGCTGGCCACAGGCATCGCGCATGGGAGCTTTGGCGAACCCATCACGCGGCAGATATTGGACCGTATCGTGTCCGGCATTCCCTTCATCATCGGTTGCTTCGACCACCACACCATGTGGGCGAACACCAAGGCACTCGAAGCCGCCGGCATCATGAAGGGCCGCAAGCTTCCCGTGGGCAATGAGATCGTGCTGGACCATAACGGCATCGCGACGGGCGAGTTGCTGGAGCCCGCCGCCTATATGCTGGTGCAGGCGCTCACCCCAACGGGCGGTCGCGAATGGCTGGGAATGACCACGGGCGAAAACCCCAACCCGCCCGCAACGCCTGCGCAACGCGACCTCGACATGAAGTTCTTCAAGCAGGGCATCGCGCATGCATCCTCTCTCGGCATCACGTCGATGCACAACATGGATGGCAACTGGTATCAACTCGAACTCTTGCAAGCGCTGCTGGACAAGGGCGAACTGAATGCGCGTGTCGAAATTCCGTTTCACCACAAGAATTTCTTCGAAACCTCGCGCGTCGACGAGGCCGTTGAGATGCGCGCGAATTATCAGGGCGACATGCTCCACTGCGACCGCGTGAAGCTGTTCATCGACGGCGTGCTCGAAACCTACACGGCGCTCATGCTCGAAGGCTACCCCGACCAGCCGGAGAACATGGGAGCGCCGCTGTTCACGGCAGAGGAATTCAACGCCGTGGTGGCGCGTGCCGACAAGCATGGCCTGCAGATTTCGACCCATGCCATCGCCGATGGCGCCGT
>JBKJQU010000051.1:0-4656 GCA_046594995.1 Aestuariivirga sp. | reverse complement strand
GATTATCCCGGCATCGGGCCTGAGCATTCCTGGCTGCATGACATGAAGCGCGTCGAATATGTCTCCGCCACCGACAGGGAAGCGCTCGAAGCCTTCCAGCTTTGCTGCAAGCTCGAAGGCATCATCCCCGCGCTCGAGCCATCTCATGCGCTGGCCCATGTGATAAAGATCGCGCCGAAAAAGCCCAAGGATCATCTGATGGTGATGAACATGTGCGGCCGTGGCGACAAGGACATCTTCACGGTGGCCGACATTCTCGGAGTGAAGCTGTGACGACCCGCATCGACCGCCGCTTCGCAGCACTGAGGCAAGAAGGCCGCGCCGCGCTCGTCACCTTCGTGACGGCGGGCGATCCCGATTACGACACCTCGCTGAAGATCCTCGAAGGCCTGCCCAAGGCGGGTGCCGACGTCATCGAGATCGGCATGCCCTTCACCGATCCGATGGCCGATGGCCCGGCCATTCAGGCGGCGGGATTGCGCGCCCTTCACGCCGGGCAGAATATGAAAAAGACGCTGAAGCTGGTGAAGGACTTCCGCAAGAACGACGAGGACACGCCCATCGTGCTGATGGGTTACTACAACCCCATCTATGTCTATGGCGTCGACAAGTTCCTGGTGGATTCGAAGAAGGCGGGAGCGGACGGCTACATCATTGTCGATCTGCCGCCCGAGGAAGACGGCGAGTTCTGCATTCCGGCCTTGAAGGCCGACATGAGCTTCATCCGCCTCGCCACGCCGACAACCGATGATCACCGCGCTCCCACCGTGTTCAGGAACACGAGTGGCTTCGTCTACTACGTTTCGGTCCTCGGTATTACCGGCACCAAGGCGCCGGACCTCAAGAGCGTCAAGGCAAATGTGAACCGGTTAAGGAAGCACACGTCTCTGCCGATCTGCGTCGGGTTTGGCGTCAAGACCGCCGAACAGGCCCGCGCCATCGCCAAGGATGCCGACGGGGTCGTCGTCGGAACGGCTCTCGTCAGCGCTGTCGAGAAGAGCCTCACAAAAGCCGGAAAAGCCACCTCAAAGACGCCCAAGGCCGTACATGCGCTGGTCACTGAAATTGCGCGCGGCGTGAGGAGCTAAACAACTTGAACTGGATCAAGAACTTCGTTCGCCCCAAAATCCGCTCGATCCTCGGCACCGACAAGCGCGAGGTGCCGGAGAACATGTGGGTGAAGGATCCTGATTCCGGTCAGATGGTCTTCTACAAGGATCTCGAGGCCAACCAGTATGTGATGCCGCAATCGGGCTATCACATGCGGATGCCGCCCGAAGCGCGGTTGAAGGCGATGTTCGACGATGGCGCCTTTGAGAAGATCGCCATGCCGCAGGTGCCGGCTGACCCGTTGCGCTTCCGCGACGAGCGCAAGTATGCCGACCGCATCAGGGAAGCCCGCACCAAGAACGGCGTCGATGACTGTGTTCAGGCAGGCATTGGCGAGCTTGACGGTTTCACCGTCACCATCGCCGTTCAGGATTTCGCCTTCATGGGCGGGTCGCTGGGCATGGCCGCGGGCGAGGCCATCATCACCGCGATGCGTGCCGCCACCGCGCGCGAGACGCCCTTCGTGTTTTTCATCTCATCCGGCGGTGCGCGCATGCAGGAAGGCGTGCTCTCGCTGATGCAGATGCCGCGCACGACCGTTGCCGTTCAGGAACTGCGCGCCGCGGGATTGCCCTATATCGTCGTGCTCACGCACCCGACGACGGGCGGCGTTACCGCGTCCTATGCGATGCTGGGCGATATCCAGATCTCGGAGCCGGGTGCCCTGATCGGCTTTGCTGGCCAGCGCGTCATCGAGCAGACGATTCGCGAGAAGCTCCCCGCCGGATTCCAGCGCTCCGAATATCTGCAGGAACATGGCATGGTGGACATGGTGATCCACCGCCACGAAATGCGCGGTGCGATCAGCCGCACTGTCCGTATGCTGATGAAAGCGCCATCCCGCGAAGTGCCTTCAACCGCGCTCGTTCTCACCGACGCTGCTCAAGAGTAGTATTGTTGTGGCCTTGAGCGACGCCATCCTGACGCGGCTCCTGTCGCTGCACCCGAAGATCATCGATCTCAGCCTCCACCGGATGCACAGCATCCTCGGCAAGCTTGGGCATCCTGAGAAGCATCTGCCACCCGTCATCCATGTGGCGGGCACCAATGGCAAGGGCTCGACGGTGGCCTATCTGCGCCACATCATGGAGGCGGCGGGCCTCAAGGTTCACACCTATACCTCGCCCCATCTGGTGAAATTCCACGAGCGCATTCGCGTGGCGGGCGAACTCATCGCTGAAAGCGATCTCACCGCGCTGCTGGAAGAGTGTGAAGAGGCGAACGGCGGCGAGCCCATCACATTCTTCGAGATCACGACCGCTGCGGCCTTCCTCGCTTACAGCCGCACGCCTGCGGATTACCTGATCCTCGAAGTGGGGTTGGGGGGCAGGCTCGATGCCACCAACGTCGTCGATAACCCCGCGCTCTCGATCATCACCACCATCGACTACGACCACCAGCAATATCTGGGCGATACGCTGAGCCTCATCGCGCATGAGAAGGCGGGCATCCTGAAACGCGGCTGCCCGGCCATCATCGGGGTGCAGCCCGACGAGGCGCGTGCCGAGATCGAACGCGTGGCCGAGCGGGTGAGGGCGCCAATTGCCATCGCCGGTCAGGACTGGCAGGCCTATGAGCAGCATGGGAGGATCGTATTCCAGGACGAGGATGGTCTGCTCGACCTGCCATTGCCGCAGCTCAAGGGCCGCCATCAGATCGACAATGCAGGAAATGCCATCGCCGCCGTCCGTAAGCTTGATGATACCCGCATCAATGACCATCACATTGCAGAAGGGTTGAAATCCACCATCTGGCCCGCCCGCATGCAGCGGCTGGGACAGGGCATGCTTTCGGCGCTCGTGCCTGCGGAGTCAGAACTATGGCTCGATGGCGGACATAATCCATCCGCGGGCCGTGTGCTGGCGCAGGCCTTTTCGGAGTTGAACGATCGCCACTCGAGGCCCTTAGTGCTGGTCTGGGGCATGCTGAACACCAAGGATGTGGGAAGCTTCATCGGCAGCTTCGCAGGGATCGCCAGCCGCGTGGTGACGATCACCATTCCGGAGGAGGAAAACGCCGTGAAAGCCGAAGTGCTGGCAGATGCCGCGCGCGCTCACGGGCTTTCTGCTGAAACAGCGACCGGCATCGAGGCGGCGCTGAAGCAGGCCGCTTTAAGCGTACCCGCCCCGCGCATCCTGATCTGCGGTTCGCTCTATCTGGCGGGCCGCGTGCTGGCGGCGCACGGCAACGAGGAAATGACGAAGGTCAGCGGCGCAGGCAGGCGCTGACTACCCGACGATCCGCAGCTCGCGCGGGAACGATGTCAGGCACTCGATGCCGTTCTCCGTCACCACCACGTCATCCTCGATCCGCACGCCCGCTTCACCCGAACGATAAAGTCCGGGCTCGATGGTGAACACCATTCCCGGTTCAAGCACTTGTGCGTTTCCGCGCATGATCTGCGGCGCCTCGTGCACGTCGAGTCCAAGGCCATGCCCCGTCTTGTGGCGGCGGAACTCCGCGAACTGCGACTGCTCCAGCACCTTTTGCACGGCGTCATCGACATCCGACGCGGTAACGCCTGCGCGCGAAACTTCGCGGCCCATGGTGTTGGCCGCCAGGACCGTCTCATAGAATGCACGGTCGTAGTCGGAAACTTCCTTGACGAAGAAGGTACGCGTGATGTCGGCATGATAACCCTGATAGCTTCCGCCGAAGTCAATCAGCAGTGCGTCGCCCGCCTTGAGATGATAGCCGGGCCGCGCATGTGCGTGAGGCTTGGCGGCATTGTCGCCCGCAGCCACGATGGGCGCGAAGGCAAGGCCATCCGCCCCATGGGAAAACAGGTTGCGGAGCAGGATGCTTTCAACGTCCGTCTCGGACATGCCGACGCGAACATCCTGCAGCGTTGCCTCGAGTGCGGCTTCAGAAATGCGGATCGCCTTGCGCTGCAACTCGATTTCCTCAGCAGTCTTGTAAAGCCTGATCGCGGAAATTTCCGCATGAATGTCGACGAACTCGACGCCGGGCAGCGCCTTCTGAAGCGCGAAGAGGTCGAACACGCGCATGCGCTGACCTTCGACGCCGACGCGCTTGCCGGGGACGAATTGCGGCAGCGCCGCGCCTGCCGCCATGAAGGCACCCATGAAGCCGGCCTCGTCGCGCCAGTCGAAAACCTGGCCCGGAAAACCGATCGGCGTGAAAGAGCCCATTTCAAGATTGGAAACAACAGCCACGGCACCGCCATCATGCGGCACGATCAACGCGAGGGGCCGTTCCATCTGATGAAAGTCCTTGGCAAAGACACGCCGGAAATTGGCGCCGGGCACAAGCACCAGCCCATCAAGGCCGGTGCGGGCAAGAACGTCATAAAGCGGAGCAAGTAATGTCATGGCCTCCAGACTAGAAGAGCCACGCGGCGATGTCGAGCCCGGGTGTTACTTGATCATGTAGATATAGGCTGTGCTTACGCCATACTTCTCGGCGAGCTTTGTGGCCGGAACGCCCCTGGAACGCTTCGCCAGAATGTCGGCGCGCATCTTTTCGGCCTCGACACCCGAACGGCGGCGGCGCTTCGATCCGCCACGCGAACTTGCCGGTTTGGAT
>JBKJQU010000046.1:0-2807 GCA_046594995.1 Aestuariivirga sp. | reverse complement strand
TCTGGAGAAGATTCTCCATGGCCTTGCGGCCGCCTTCAGGATTGCCGTTGGTATAGTCATGGCCGACGATGCGCGGATCATCTTCGTCGCCGATCACGTTCGGGTCCTTCACGTCGATGCCGAAGCCGGACATGAAGCCTTGGTCACGGAGCACGTCGACGGTCACCTGCGCGGGGTTGATGTCGAGGAAGCCGATCTTGGCGTCCTTCGCGGCATCGCCCATCTTGGCCTTGGCATAGGCGCCGATCAGGCGGCCAGCCTCGAAGTTGTCGGTAGCCATGGTCTGGTCGGCGGAGTCGATCGGATCCAAAGGCGTGTCGAGGGCGATCACGAGGATGCCGGCTGCACGCGCCTTCTGGATCGAAGGCACAATGGCCTTGGTGTTGGACGGGGTGATGAGAATGCCCTTCACGCCATCGGCGATGCAGGTTTCAACGGCAGCCACCTGGCCCTCATTGTCGCCGTCGTCCTTGCCGGCATAGGCCTTGAGGTCGATGCCGAGCTCGGCGGCCTTGGCCTGCGCGCCTTCCTTCATCTTGACGAAGAAGGGGTTGGTTTCGGTCTTGGTGATGAGACAGGCGCCAATGCCGGCGGCCTGGGCCTGCGATGCAGAGAACAGCGCAAGAGCGGCAGCGCCGAGAAGTGCGGATTTCAGAATGGTTTTCACGTGGATCCTCCCATGGAAACGTGCCCCGTCAGGGGTAGGCTTGAGGTTGGTCGTTCCGTATCAGGTGCGGCGGACTGGTTGGAATCCACTGCACGTAGAACAGATCACAACGCAAAACCTTGAGAGAGTCAATAAGTAAACCGGAATGATTTATTCATTGACAGTCTCGGTCGCTACTGGAAATCTAGCGCATTGGGCGAGCAAGTGGAATCACTTGCGATGCGAAAAATGCGCCAGAATCCAAGCTTTTGAGCAACCGGCGATCAATTGACCGCAGGTTGCTCCAGGCGGCAAGACGTCGGAGAAACGTGGCCGTGGTAACGGAATGGGCAGGAAGTGCGATCAGGGGTGAAAGAAACCCTGCGCTTTCGCGCGGCACCACGCAAACCGGGGTCAGGCTTTACAATGAACGCCTCGTCCTCTCGCTGGTGCGGCTGCACAACAGCCTGCCCAAGGCCGAGATGGCAAGGCTCACCGGGCTTTCCGCGCAAACCGTGTCCGTCATCGTGCGGCAGCTCGAGGCCGATGGGCTCTTGAAGCGGCTCGCGCCCCAGCGCGGCAAGGTGGGCCAGCCGCTGGTGCCTTTTGAACTCGATCCGGACGGCGCCTATGCGATCGGCCTGAAAGTGGGCCGGAGGTCCGCCGAGCTGATGCTGCTCGATCTCAAGGGGAAAGTCCGCCGCAGCATCCACCGGCCCTACCGCTTTCCCTCGCCGCTGGAGTTGCTGGGCTTCGTGCGGGAGGGTGTCGAGGAGCTGATTTCAGGGCTCGATGACCAGCAGCGCCTGCGCATCTCAGGGCTGGGCATCGCATCGCCCTTCGAATTGTGGAACTGGGAGGAAGAGGTCGGCGCACCGCGCGGCGTGATGAAAGTCTGGCGCGATTTCGACCTGCCGGGTGAAATCGAGAAGCTCGTCATCTGGCCCGTTCAATACTGCAACGACGCATCCGCGGCCTGCGCGGCGGAACTTCTCTTCGGCAAGGGGCAGGACTACCGCGACTTCGCCTATTTCTACTTGGGCTACTTCATCGGTGGCGGCATCGTCCTGAACGGAAGCCTCTATCTGGGCACACGCGGAAATGCCGGCGCCTTCGCCTCCTTTCCCGTCACTTCGGGGCACGGCAAATCCGGCCAGCTCGTGCACACGACCTCGCTTGCCGCACTCGAGCGCGAGATCCGCGACGCCGGCGGCGATCCCGAACTGTTGTGGAACGACACGGCCGAATGGCAAGGTGCGGGAGACGCGCTCGAGCGCTGGATGCGCAACGCGGCAAAGGACATCGCGATTGCAGCGGCAGGCGTCATGTCGGTGCTCGACTGCGCGGCAGTCGTCATCGATGGCGCTATTCCTGTGCAGGTACGGGCGCGCCTCGTCGAGGCCGTGCGCCTTGCGATGAAGAACGTCAACACGCAAGGGATAGCACCCTTTCCCATCATCGAAGGCAGCATCGGCGCGGATGCGCGCGCCATGGGCGCTGCCAGCCTGCCGCTGTTCGACAATTTCATCATCAACCGAAATGTCCTGTTCAAGGAAGAAGCCTGATGCTCAAGGGAATCGATCCGCTGCTGAGCCCGGACCTGCTGCGTGTTTTGCGCGCCATGGGCCATGGTGACATGATCGCCATTGTCGATGGAAATTATCCCGCTGAAATGGATGCAAAGCGGCTGGTGCGCCTCGATGGCCACGGCGCACCCCGCATTCTCGATGCCATTCTCTCGGTGATGCCGGTCGATGACATGGTGCCGGAAGCGGTGTGGCGGCCCGCCGCCTATCTCGACCCGAAGCGCATAGAGCCGGTGTTCGAGGATTTCACATCCGTGCTGCTGAAACACGAGCCCAGGCAGAAGATCGTGCCGCTCACGGGTGAGGATTTCTACAACAAGGTCAAAGCCTGCTTCTCCATCATCGCGTCGAGCGAGCCAAGGCTATACGGCAACATCATCGTGAAGAAGGGCGTGATTTATCCTTAGCCGCAGATGCTTCGAGGCTTTGCTCCGCAAAGCGCCTCAGCATGAGGGAGGTTCAGACCCTCACCCTGAGGTGCGAGCAGCGCGAGCCTCGAAGGGTCAACCACGCGGAAGGTGCTTCCCTCCGCGCTTCTTTGCAAGACGCTGGACCTCGTCCCACCGTCCACTGAT
>JBKJQU010000006.1:0-10629 GCA_046594995.1 Aestuariivirga sp. | reverse complement strand
TCCATGGGTGTGCCCGCCACCGCGGAAATGGAAGAGGTGCAGACGATCGATCCGCCACCTGCGGCGATCATCTGCGGCAGCACGGCCTTCGTCACGAGATACATGCTCTTGACGTTGATGGCCATCAGCCGGTCCCAGTCTTCCTCGCTTGTCTCGAGGAATGGCTTGATGACGATTGAGCCTGCGTGATTGAAGAGAACGGTGATCGCTCCCAGCCGCGCCTGAACCGCCGCCACCGCCGCATTCACTTCGCCAGCCTGGGAAACATCCGCCTTCACGAAGAAGGCCGTGCCGCCGGAACGCTCGATTTCGGCAACCACGGCATTGCCCGCGTCAGCGTTGATGTCGATAATCCCCACTTTCGCGCCTTCGGCGGCAAACAGGCGGGACGAAGCCCCGCCCATGCCGGTGGCCCCGCCTGAAATCAGGGCCACCTTGTTGTTGAGCTTGCCTGTCACGCTTCGCCGAACTTCGCCTCAAGCTTGGCGATCTCGGCCTGACGGCGCTTGATCTCGTCACCCACCGGCGGGCCCTTGAAGCGCTTGTTCTCGATGCCGAACCAGAAGACCAGCGCCAGCGCGATGAAGCCCAGGACGACATAGAGCACCCGCTCATTGGGCGGCGCCACGGCGATGAAGAGAATGATCGCCATGCCCACGACCGACAGCGCGGTCACGAGCTTGTAGGTTCCGGCCGTCATCGCCCAGGGACCGGGATTGGGCCATTTCGCCGTGCCATAGGCAAAGAAGCCGGCGGCCAGCGGGATGGTGAAGGACAGGAACAGGAACACCAGCGTCGAGTTGACGACGATGACATAGATCGAGGTTCCGTCCACCTTGAGGGTCATTGCCAGCACCACATAGAGGATGCAGAGCACGGTTGACGTCCAGATCGCCGCGACCGGCGTGCGGAAGGCCGTCGAGACGCTGGCAAGCGCCCTGGAACCCACGGGCATGCCGTCATCGCGCGCGAATGCGAAGAGCATGCGGCTTGCCGACGTGACGGTGGCGAGGCCGCAGAGAAGCTGCGCGATGAAGATGCCGATGTAGAGAATGTTCCGCAGCGTCTCGGGGATCACGGCATTCATGGTGCCGAAGAACACGCCCCAGCCCTGTGCGGCACCCGCCGTCATGTCCGGCACCGCCAGCATGATGGCCGAGATCATCACCCAGCCGATGAGCGATGACCACAAAACCGCCGAGACGATGCCCTTCGGCACCGACATGGCCGCGTCCCGCGTTTCCTCGGACGTGTGCGCGGAGGCGTCATAGCCGGTGATCGTATAGACCGGCAGCAGCAGGCAAAGCAGGAACAGATAGAACATGTTTTCCGACTTCGGGAAGACATTGCCACCCGCTTCACCCGAGAAGTTGGTGAAAGTCCACAGCCGCGAGAAGTCAAGCGATGGCGCATAAGCAAGGCAGGCCACGACCAGCACGGCGGTAGTCGCGAAGATGATATAGCCCGAGATATCGGTCAGGAAGGTCGTCACCTTGATGCCGACATGGTTCAACACCGCCTGGATCACGGTGATGATGGCGACGAAGATCACGACCTGCATGTCGGTGCCGGTGAAGAACGTCGTCACCGTGCCGTCTGCCGCGGTGGTGCCGAACATGGGCGCTATGGCGCCTGCAAAGAAATAGGCCGTGCCGATGTTGATGGCACCGAGAACGGTGATCAGGCCCAGCAGGTTCAGCCAGGCGGTCAGCCAGCCCCAGAACCTGCCGCCCAGGATCGAGGCCCAGTGATAGAGCCCGCCTGCGGTCGGAAAGGCGCTCGCGATCTGCGCCATGGCCAGCGCGAACATGCCGGAGATGATGCAGCCGGCGATCCAGCCGAGGCCGGCACCCGCGCCGCCGACCGACGAGATCGCCTGGGCGAAGGAATTGATGCCGCCCGACAGGATACAGATGATCGAGAATGAAATTGCAAAGTTCGAAAACTTTGACATGGAGCGGGAAAGTTCCTGCGCATAGCCCATGCTATGCAACAGCTTCTTGTCCTCGCTCGAATGCTTGTCTGTCATATTATGCCTCTCCCCAACGCCCCGGGGAGACCAGGGCGCCCTGTTGTATCTGAATGTGCAATGTCCGCGCCGGTATGCCGTGCGCAAACTCTACTCCCCACTGCTTATTGTGTAATGATTTGCACAATTGGTCAACTTGCTGAAACAAATGGATTGAAACCAGCGGATCTGCCACCCGTTCGAATGAGCTTTCTTCAATTCAGCAGCACAGCTAGAGTCGGCCATGGTCCGCCGCCACTACAGCCTTCCCTCGCTCAATGCGCTTGCCGCGTTCGAGGCTGCCGCGCGGCACTTGAGCCTGACGCGCGCGGCAGAGGAGCTCAATGTCACGCCCGGTGCCGTTTCCAAGCAGGTGAAGCTGCTGGAGGAGGAAATCGGGCGGCCGCTTTTTGTGCGCCTTCACCGCGCGCTCGAACTCACCGCGGAGGGCGACACCGTCTACCGTTCGCTCCGCGATGCCTTCGAGCGCGTGTCCTCCACCTTGCGCCAGGTGGGCGGATCGGCACATGTGCGGAGCGTCTCGATCGGCAGCACCATGGCCTTCGCTCAGCTCTGGCTGATGCCGCGTTTGAGCAGCTTCTGGAACGCGCATCAGGACATCGTCATCGACCATATCATTTCGGACCGTACACAGGAACTGCAGCGCCAGGACGTCGAACTCCGCGTGCGCTATGGCGATGGCGTGTGGACGGACGAAGAGGCAGCCCTTCTCTTCGGCGACCGCATCGTGGCCGTGGCGTCTCCGCGCTTCATCGCGGCACACAGGGTGAAGGCGGTGAAGGATTTGTCCGTGCTTCCCCTTCTCTCGGTCGAGGGCGTCGACTGGACATGGACGACATGGGCCGATTTCCTGCGCGAAACCGGAGCGCCGCACAGGCGGCTGAACGTGCGGCGCTTCAACAGCTATGTGATCGCCCTTCAGGCGGCGGAAGCGGGCCAGGGCGTGGCACTGGGCTGGATGAGCCTCGTCAGGCCGCTGATCGCCAGCGGCGCGCTGGTGCAGGTCACATCGGCCGGGATTGAGGCACCCCAATCCTTCTACCTCGCATGGAATGCCAGAAAACCGCTGAGCCGGGAGGCGGCAACCCTCAGAGACTGGATGATGAGCTGCCACGATTGACTTGAACTCAACCAAACTTTGCAACTTGTTCGCTTGAAACCCACTGTCCTCAGGCGTGATATCGCACGATCCCCATGGAGTTCAGCGCATGACCGATGCCGCACAGCCAGCAACAGCCTCCTCCACCGCGCGCCGCAGCGGCGGGCGTGAGGGGCGCCGCGCGCTCCGTGCAGCGCCCGTCATCTCCTTCCCCACGCTGGTGCGCGAAATTCCCGTCTACAACATCGTGCCCGATGAGGCGGTGGAACTGATCCACGAGGAATCGCTCAAGATCCTCGAAGAAGTCGGCTGCGAATTCCGCGACGACGAGGCGATCTCGATGTGGAAGGCGGCAGGCGCGGACGTTACGGGCGCACGCGTGAGGATCGACCGCGCGCTGCTGATGGAGCTTGTCTCGAAGGTGCCAGCGGAATTCACGCTCAATGCGCGCAACCCCGAGCGCACGGTGAAGGTGGGCGGAAAGAACACCGTCTTCGTGCCGATGTATGGCGCTCCTTTTGTGCGCGATCTCGACAACAAGCGGCGTTATGGCTCGCTCGAGGATCTCAACAACTTCCACAAGCTCGCCTACATGTCGCCCGCACTCCATTCGTCAAGCTCCATCATCTGCGAGCCGATGGAGGTCCCGGTGCCGAAGCGCCATCTCCACATCATCCATTCCGCACTCAAACATTCCGACAAGCCGTTCATGGGCATCGTCACGTCCAAAGAACGCGCGGAGGACGTGATGAAGATGGCGGGCATCGTGTTCGGCGATCAATATGTGAAGGACAACACCGTTGCCGTCTCGATCACCAATTGCAATTCGCCGCTGGTGTGGGATTCGACCATGCTCGATGCGATGAAGGTCTACGCCAGGAACAACCAGCCGCTGATCCTCGCACCCTTCGCACTCTGCGGCGCGTCGACCGCTGCCTCCGCTGTCGGCGCCGTGGCGCAGGTGAATGCCGAGGCACTCGCAGGCGTCGCCTTCACGCAGCTCATCCGTCCCGGCTCTCCGCAGATCTATGGCCAGTTCATGGTGACGGTCGACATGAAGACGGGCGCACCCATGGGCGGCACGCCGGAAGCCGCGCAGATGATGTATCTGATGGGGGCATTGGCGCGAAAGTACAAGCTGCCGTGGCGCACCTCCGGTTTCCATGTGGGATCGAAGCTCAATGACGCGCAGGCGGGCTACGAGGCCAACATGCTGATGCATGCCGCGATCCTTTCGGGCGCCAATTACATCTGGCATGTGGCGGGCTGGCTGGAGGCGGGCCTTGCCTGCGGTTACTCGAAATTCGTGACCGATGCCGAACAGCTTGTCGGCTGGTACAAGTATGCTGGCGGGCTTTCGTTCGCGGATTTCAAGGAGGCCATGGCCGCGGTACGCGAAGTAGGCCCCGCAGGCCACTTCCTCGGCACCAGGCACACGCTCGAGCATTTCGAGAAAGCCTTCTTCATCCCGACGATCATGGATTTCAATTCCTACGAACAATGGTCGGCCGAAGGTGCCAGGGACCACGACACGCGCGGCCGCGACAAGGCGCGCGCCATGCTCGCCGCCTACGAGGAGCCAAAGCTCGAGGAAGGCATCGCCGAGGGCTTGCGCGACTTCATCGCGAAGCGTGAGGAGGAATTGCCGAACAGTGTCAGCTGAGGCGCCCATCGCCTATCTGCAGCGCATCCGGCGCTATTACCAGGGGCTCGGATATGGCGAGCCATATCGCTGGGCGCACTATGATGATGTGCCGTTCCACCCGCTTGCGATGCCGCTTTCCATGGCGCGGGTTGCGCTGGTGACGACGGCTGCGCCCTGTCAGCCGGGCAAGGGCGATCAGGGGCCGGGTGCTCCATATAACGCGGCAGCAAAGTTCTACCGGGTCTATAGCGGTGAGACATCGTCCGATCCCGATCTCCGCATTTCGCATGTCGCGATCGACCGCGCGCATACGACGGCTGAAGACCAGAACAGTTATTTTCCGCTTGCCGCCTTGAAGCGCGCTGTTTCGGCAAAACGGATTGGCGCGGTCATGCCACACTTCTTCGGGCTGCCGACGAACCGCAGTCAGCGCATCACGCTCGATGTGGATTGCGTTGACCTTCTCGATCTGGTGAGGCTTGATGCTGCCGATGCTGCCATCCTTGTGGCGAACTGCCCCGTGTGCCACCAGAGTGTCTCGCTTGCCGCGCGGGTGCTCGAAAACGCAGGCATTCCCACCGTGATCATGGGATGCGCCAGAGACATCGTCGAGCATGTCGGCGTGCCGCGCCTTCTTTTCAGCGATTTTCCGCTCGGCAACGCGGCAGGAAAACCGGGCGACACGGCCTCGCAAGACATGACGCTGGGCCTTGCGCTCGACCTGCTTGCGTGCGCGCAAGTTCCTCGTAGCACTGTCGCCTCTCCCATCGAGTGGAGCGAAGATCATGGCTGGAAGAGGGACTATAGCAACATCGATCTTCTTTCGGCGGCAGACATCGCACGCCTCCGTGCCGAGTTTGATCGCGGCAGGGCGACAGGCAGACAGTTGCGGCACGGTTCGCATACAGCTTCTGAGTGAAACGCCAGAAGGAATTCAAGTTGAGGTTCGATACACAATTAGTACTGCACTTCAAAACGTATGCAATGCTGTCCAATTGACTTCTTACTTATAATCAATTAATTTACTTATCATGGCTGATAAATGCCGTTGCGGCATCCAGCCTTATCGAGCGTAATATCTCAATCGTGCCGGACGGCAGAGTAAAGGGATAATCGCCTGAGCAGTTCGCTTTTCTGATGTTCTTTGCCTGCCGTGAACTTCATCACACAGGGAGAAATGCCATGAACAAATTTGCCTTGCTTGCTGTGCCTGCAATACTGGTCATTACCGGCAGCAATGCCGCAGCAGACAGTGACGCCGACATGATCACGAGTGCGCAATCGGCCGCGCCGGCTGCGGTGAGTTCGGAAGCGGCGATTTACGTTGCGAACGAGAAGGGTGAAATGCGCACGCTGCGTGAAGGCAAGAACGGCTGGTGGTGCATGCCCGACAGTCCGGCGACGCCCGGGCCGGACCCCATGTGCGGCGATGCCAATGCCATGGAATGGGCCATGGCCTGGATCGGCAAGAAGGATCCGCCCAAGAGCAAGGTGGGCTTCATCTATATGCTGGAGGGCGGAACGGACGCCAGCAACACCGACCCCTACGCCGCCGCGCCGAGCGAGAGCAACAACTGGATCAAGACGGGCCCGCATGTGATGGTGATGAACGCAACCGAGATGATGCCGGGCTATCCGACGGATGCCAATCCCGATACCACCAAGCCCTTTGTCATGTGGGCGGGTACGCCCTATGCGCATCTCATGATCCCGGTCAAATAGTACAGCAGGTGGTCAGTCGATGAGGCTGGCCACTTCATACTGCCGGATGTCAGCACCGTTCATCGCGGGCAAGTTGCTGTTCGAGATGGCCGGGCGCGTGACCATCGAGTTCTTGATCGGCACCCGCCGCCCTTGAACGAGCCGAAGAAAGCACGGCAATGGCACGGCGCTTCCTGCCATGTTAGCATCGTGCCATGCTAACCGACTACATCACCTCCGCCATCGCCACGCTTCTCGTCGTGGCGGACCCTGTGTTTCTCAGCGCGCTGTTTCTCGGCATCACCAGCGGCATGGAGAAAGCGCAGCGGCGCGAGGTCGCGCTCAGGGCTTCGATCATCGCCTTCTGCATCCTTCTCGCCGCGGGGCTTGGCGGCGCGAAGCTGCTCGATCTGCTCGGCATCTCGCTGTCGGCTTTCCGCATCGCAGGCGGGTTGCTGCTGCTGTCAGCGGCTGCCGAGATGGTGTTCGACCGGCGCAGCCAGCGGCTTCAAGCGACCGCCGAACAGGCCATCAGCGTCGATCATGTGAAGAATATCGCGGCCTTCCCGCTGGCCATACCATTGATGGCGGGGCCAGGCGCCATCACCGCGATGATCCTTCTCGCGGGCCGGGCAGAGGGGCGGATCGATTATCTCGTCTCGCTCTATGTGGTTGCGGCCATCGTCATGGCGGCGTGCTTTGCCTGCTTCCTGATGGCGGACCGTATCTCGAAGATCATGGGTGTCACCGGCCGCGCGGTGATGACGAGGCTCCTCGGCATCATCCTCGCGGCGCTGGCTGTGCAGTTCGTGATCGACGGCATCGTGGTGCTGGCGCAGTCCGGCTAGTCGGTTGCCATCAGTTCCGCGCGCACCTGCCGCTCGACGCGCTGGATTTCCATGAGGATCAGGTCATCGGCAAATTCAACGCCGTGCTTGTCGAAGTCGGCCCTGATCTTCTCAACCACGTCATCGGGGCCGGGCCTTTGATAATCGGCATCCATCACATCGCGGGCGTAGCTCGACAATCTTTCATCGCGAAAGCCCAGCCGCATGCCGGCCCAGAGGCCGATCCGCATATTGCGGCGGGCGATGACCTGACCATCGGTGTGGCGTTCGATCTCCTCGAGAAACATCAACGTGCCTTTCAGTTGCCTTGAAGTGAAGTCTTGAACCGGGGCACCAGGCGTGTGGCGACAAAGCCCAGCGCGAAGACCACCAGCGAGACGATGGCCCAGAGGGCGATCACCAGCCATTCGCCGACACCGGTCCCGACGCTTGCAAGCCATGAGGCCCATTCGACGAGCAGCGGGTCAACGGCCGGAATGATGTCGGCATTGTTGGCAACCAGATTGCCACCCACGCTGACGAGGCCGTGGGCAATCCAGCAGAGGCCGGACCAGATGGCGATCACCACCCCGGTTACGGCCCAGATCAGGGTTTTCATCTTATTGTTCCTTCAGGTGCTGGCGAAGCAGGTTGAGATTGCGCTGGTTGGCCTTGAAAGCCATGTCGAAGAAGAAGCCGATCACCGGGATCGAGCCCAGTATCGTATCAGCCGCGATGTTGAGGCCCATGCGGCCCAGCAAGCGCGCGGGCGCGCCGTGCCGCAAGGCTTCGCCGACCATGTAGACGGACATGACGGCACCAAAGAGGCTGCCAACGCCCGGAATGAGGCTGAGGAAACCGTCAGCGCCCACGCTGCGGGATGTGCCGGGAATGCGGATGGAGGAGTCGGTGAACCATGCCAGCCATTCAAGCCGTTCCATGGTGCCGTCCCGCGTGAGGTCGATAGTGATCGGGCCGGAATTGTTCATCATTTCAGGATCTCCCAGATTGCGGCGTTTCCTGCGCCTTCAAGGTGGAAGAGTCCGACATCGCAAGGCTTGTCGCCTGCCAGAGGGGCCCGGACCCAGTGACGAAGATATGGATACGGCTGTGCCTGCCGCCAAGCGGCATCCGGATTAATTCTTGGTCATGAAGGCGCGGTGAAAAAAAGAGGGGTGAACGGCAGCAACCAGAAGCCATTCACCCCCCGCATGGGCCCGGACAGGCCGGGGCGCCAGGACGCAACGAGTACTCTGATTTGAGAATGGGAGGACCCAAGACAGACGATTGCGATGATTCATGCTCTGCAACGGCGATGCCAAACCCGAAAACGGTTCGAAAATTCAACAAGCCGTTGATATCGAGCGATAATTGATCGCAACTCCTCAAAACCATTCATGAAGGGTGCACCGCAATGCCCTGCCATTGTGCAATGCGATGCATAAATGCCCGGCAGATCAGCTCGGGCGATGGGTTTTAAGCCAATCGTGGAAGCGGTTGAGAGCCTCCTTGATCTTCACGGGGTCACGCAGATAGCACATGCGCAGGAAGCCCTCACCGCCGGGGCCAAACGTCGCGCCGGGCGCAAAGCCCACTCTCGCCTCGTCGATGATGCGCATGGTGGTGGCAGCGGAATCCGTCATGCCCTCGATGGCGAAGAACATATAGAAGGCGCCGCGCGGCACCTCGAAACGGACGCCCGGCATTTCACCCAGCATGCGCACCACAAGGTCGCGGTTGGCGCGCGCCTTGGCAATCTGCTGCTCCAAAAATGCGTCGCCATGCTCGAGCGCCGCCACGCAGCCCCGCTGCATGAAGGCGGCCGTGCCGCTGGAATTGACCTGGACGATGCGCTCGATCGCGGGTGCCAGCGCCCTTGGGGCCTGCAGCCAACCGATGCGCCAGCCCGTCATGGCCCAGTTCTTCGAGAAGGTATTGGCAAGCAGCAGCTGCTCCTCGTCATCGCAGATATCGAGGAAAGACGGTGCGCGCTTCTCGCCGCGATCGCCATAATAGAAGCGCGAATAGACCTCGTCGCCGAAGATCCAGAGGCCGCGCTTGCGGCATTCGTCGCGCACCGCGATCAGCTCGTCCAGCGTTGCGGTCCAGCCCACAGGGTTGGACGGCGAGTTCAGCGAAATGGCCCTGGTGCGCGGCGTGATGGCGTCGAACAGGCGGTCGAGATCGAGCACCCAGCGGCCATTGCGGAAATCCATCGGCACTTCCACGGGGCGCGAGCCCTGGATGCGAAGCGCTCCGCCGTAATTGGGCCAGGCCGGCGTGGGGATCAGGATCTCATCGCCATCGCCTGCCACCATCTGGGTGATGATCTGGATGGCCTGCATGCCACCCGAAGTGACGAAGAAATTCTCAGGTGAGAAAGGACGGCCGAAATTCCGCTCATGATAGCGGGCAAGAGCCTCGCGAAGCTCGGGAATGCCGCGCTGCCAGGTGTAGAAGGTTTCCCCCGCCAGCATGCTTTCAATCGCGGGCCGCGTGAAGAGTTCAGGCGTCGGCGTGTTGCCCTCGCCGGACCACAGCGGGATGACGCCCGGCACCGTCATGCCATACATGGCGGCCTTGACGATGCCGCTGTCTGGCTCGTTGCGCGACTGGGGCGTGATGGCGGCGAGAAGTTGTTCCATGCTCATGGAAAGCTCTCAAACAAGAAAAAGGCCCGGGTGTCCAGCACCCGGGCCTCGAATCTCCACTTCGCAGCGAGATTACTTCTTCTTGGTGAGCGCATCGCGGATTTCGGCGAGCAGCACGTCCGTCGTGCTGGCGGCCGGCGGCGGTGCGGGCGGCTCGGCCTTTTTCATGCGGTTCGAGATTTTGACGAGCTGGAACAAGATGAAGGCGACAATCAGGAAGTTGATCACCACGGTGATGAAGGCGCCATAGCCGAGGACGGCACCCTGTTTCTGGGCTTCGGCGAGCGATGTCGCCGTGACGCCTGAAGTCAAGGCCAGGAAATAATTATCGAAGTTCAATCCGCCAACCATCGCGCCGACGATTGGCATGATGAGAAAGTTGACGACGCCGTCAACGATCTTGCTGAATGCGACACCGATGATGATACCGACCGCGAGATCAAAGGCATTGCCCTTGAATGCGAATTGCTTGAATTCTTGCCACATGGATAGTCCCCCTTTTGCGACGCTTATGAGGTTACGTTTGGTCGCATCACATCTTTAACGCGAATGAACCCAGATGGCAAAACGAGAGATCGATTGCATGACATGGAGCCCAAAGTGACAGATCAGCGCCGCTTTTATCCGGAACTCCAGCCTAATGCGCGCGGGCGCCTGCCGGTGTCGAAGCTTCACGA
>JBKJQU010000004.1:0-4104 GCA_046594995.1 Aestuariivirga sp. | reverse complement strand
CTTCATGGAACTGGTGATGGAAAAGGGTGCTGAGAAGTTCGACACCCTGAAGCAGCTCAAGAAGGACGACGCCAAGGCCTTCGAGGCGGTGTGGAAGTCGATGCGCGATGACGGCCTGTTCGTCGAAGCCGGTGAGAACGACAACCTGATCGTCCAGAAGCTGTCGAGCAACCCGAACGCCTTCGGCATCTTCGGTTTCGCCAACGTGGCCGAGAATTCCGGCAAGATCCGCGGTCTTCCCGTTGACGGCGTGGCGCCGACTTTCGAAACCATCTCGTCTGGCGAGTACAAGGTGGCGCGTCCGCTCTTCATCTATGCCAAGAAGCAGCATGTCGGCGTCATTCCCGGAATGGCCGAGTTCGTCGCTGAATACACCTCCGAGAAGGCGGTGGGCGAAGACGGTTATCTCGGCGACAAGGGCCTGATCCCGCTGCCGGGCGCAGAGGGCGAAAAGATCCGCGCCGATGCCAACGCCATGACGGTTCTGACCGCCGAAATGGTGAAGTAAGCGTTCACGATCACACCGTTTTGCCCGGCCGGTATCTGGCCGGGCATTCAGGGGCGGTTGCTGCGGATGTACCAGTCCGCCCCTGAGCAATACTCCGCTTGGCATGTCCTGCCAGCGCGGCAGATGTGAGGGGGCGTCGTGCAGTATATTTTCTTCGTTCTGTTGCTGGTGTTGTCGCTGGGCATGTACATGGCCGGGCGCCAGAAGGCCTTCGCGGTGCGAAGCGGCGGTGCGTCTCTCCATTCCCTTCCGGGCTATCACGGATTCCTCTTGGGGCTGGCCTCCCTGCTGGTCGGCCTCGTCACCTATGCGGTACTTGCCGTTCCCTTGCCAGCGATTGCGCCATGGGCGGCACTTGCCGCTGCCGCAGCCGCAGCCTATGCATTCTTCACCCAGATTTCTCCCGACTTCCGCGCCCGAAACCTGTTTGAGCGCATCACGCTCGGGCTGCTGATCGCCTGCGCCGCGCTGGCGATCCTGACCACGATCGGCATCGTGATGTCGGTTCTGTTCGAAACCTTGCGCTTCTTCAATGAAGTCTCTGCTTTCGACTTTTTCACTGGCCTACACTGGGCGCCCACCGGCACGCCGCCGTCCTTCGGCTTCATTCCGCTTCTCACGGGCACGCTCCTTATAACTACGATCGCAATGTGCGTGGCGGGTCCGCTGGGGCTTCTGGCGGCGATCTATATGGCCGAATATGCATCGCCCGCGGCGCGCACATTCTTCAAGCCCGTGCTTGAAATGCTGACCGGCATCCCGACAGTGGTTCTGGGTTTCTTTGCAGCTCTCACCGTTGCACCTTTCATTCGCGGGTCGGGTGAGGCCATCGGCCTGACGGTCGCGTCTGAATCAGCGCTTGCCGCCGGTCTGGTCATCGGCATGCTGCTGGTTCCGGTCATCTCGTCGCTGAGCGATGATGTCATCAATGCCGTGCCGCAAAGCCTGCGCGATGGCTCCTACGCCATGGGCGCAACCAAGTCTGAAACCATCAAGCGCGTCGTCCTTCCCGCAGCGCTTCCAGGCATCGTCTCGGCTTTCATTCTGGCGGTCTCGCGCGCCCTTGGCGAAACCATGATCGTGGTCATGGCCGCAGGGCTCGCCGCCAACCTGACGGCCAACCCGCTCGAATCGGTGACCACCATGACCGTGCAGATCGCCATGCTGCTGGTGGGCGATCATGAGTTTGACTCCGCCAAGACGCTGGCCGCCTTCGCACTCGGCTTTGTGCTCTTCCTGTTCACCCTGGCGCTCAACTACATCGCGCTGCGCACGGTGCAAAAGTACAAGGAGCAGTATGACTGACATGCCCGCAACGGCCCCCGGCACCCTAGTAGCAAAGCGCTCCGCCTCAGCCTCCGACGCTTTCGTCGCCAAGCGCTATGCTGCAGAGAGGCGGTTCCGCGCCTATGGCCTTGCGGCCCTCATTGTCACGACCGCATTTCTGGCGTTCCTGCTGTTCGATATCGTATCGCGCTCCATTCCCGCCTGGACGCAGCACCATGCCGTCCTGACCATCACGGTCGATCCGGCAAAGGTCGATCCCGCCAATATCGCGGCCGGTGACTTCGAAGGTTTGGCCAAGGCCGCCTGGCGCGCGCAGTTTCCCGGTGTCACCTCGCGCGCTGACCGCCGCCCCATGAATGCGCTTCTGTCCAATGGCGCTGGCGATGAATTGCGCCGCCGCGTGATGGCCGATCCCGGTCTCATCGGCAAGCAGGTGACCGTGCCCGTGCTGTTCTCCGACGACGCGGATATTTTCCTCAAAGGTCTCTCAACGCCCGTCGAACGCGCCGTGGGCAAGGGCCCGCTGACGATCCGCCAGGACGGCGAACAGTACTTCCTCGATGCACCCGATCTGAAGCCCGGCCAGATCGTGATTGCCAACAACGGCGCCTTGAAGGTCGGTGTGGACGGACCTGCATCTGCGGCGGACGTTCTGGCCGCGCCCAACGGCCCGGCTACGCTTCAGGATGGCCAGTGGAAAACCGTTTCTTTCACGAAACCCGAAGCCGAGCGGCAGTTGAGCGACAAGGAAGGCGCATGGCTCGAGATGATCCGCGAGACCGGCGCGGTGGAACGCCAGATCGCGTGGAATTTCTTCCTGAACGGCGACTCGCGCGAAGCCGAGCTGTCTGGCATCCTCGGTTCGCTCGTCGGCTCCCTCATGGTGGTCTTCATAACCGTCGCCGTGTCGCTGCCTGTGGGTGTAGCCGCCGCGATGTTCCTCGAGGAGTTCGCGCCGAAGAACCGCTTCACCGGCATCATCGAAGTCAACATCAACAATCTGGCCGCGGTGCCCTCGATCATTTTCGGGCTTCTGGGCCTTGCGATCTTCCTAGGGTTCTTCGGCATGCCGCGATCCATTCCGCTGGTCGGCGGTCTGGTCATTGCGTTGATGAGCCTGCCAACCGTCATCATCGCGTCCCGTGCCGCCATTCGCGCTGTGCCGCCGTCGATCCGGGATGCGGCGATCGGCATCGGCGCGTCGCATCAGCAGGCGGTGTTCCATCATGTGCTGCCCTTGGCGATGCCCGGCATCATGACCGGCACCATTCTGGCCGTGGCAAGCGCCATCGGCGAAACGGCGCCTCTGCTCCTCATCGGCATGGTGGCCTTCATCGTCGACGTGCCCACGGGCTTCACCGACAGTGCAACGGTGCTTCCCGTTCAGATCTTTCTCTGGTCGGACCTGCCGGAACTGGCCTTCGTGGCGCGCACCGCCGCCGCCATCGTCGTGCTGCTTGTGGTGATGCTCTGTCTCAACGCGCTGGCGATCTATCTCCGCAAACGTTTTGAACGCCGCTGGTAACCCCCGCAAGGAACTCGATTGATCATGGACGCACTTACATTGCAGAAGACCGTCATGACGCCAGCCGAGCCGCGCATCCTGGCGCAGCGCAAGCCAAAGGTGATCGCCACCGGCGTCAACGTCTATTACGGCGGGAAGCAGGCGATCAATGACCTCTCGATCACCATTCCGGATCGCGCCGTATCGGCCTTCATCGGGCCTTCGGGCTGCGGCAAGTCCACCTTTCTGCGCTGCATCAACCGCATGAACGACACGATCCCCGGCTGCCGCGTGACCGGCGACATCAGGGTCGACGGCAAGGACATCTATGACAACAAGCTGGACGTGGTGCAGTTGCGCGCCCGCATCGGCATGGTGTTCCAGAAGCCCAATCCGTTCCCGAAGTCGATCTTCGAGAACGTGGCCTATGGCCCGAAGATCCACGGCATGGCCACGTCCAAGACCGATATGGAGGAGATCGTCGTGGCAAGCCTCAAGAAGGCAGGCCTCTTCGAGGAAGTGAAGGACCGCCTCGGTCATCCGGGCACGGGGCTGTCCGGCGGCCAGCAGCAGCGCCTTTGCATCGCGCGCGCCATCGCGGTGAACCCGGAAGTGATCCTTATGGACGAGCCGTGCTCGGCGCTCGACCCCATCGCCACCGCGCGCATCGAGGAACTGATCGATGAACTGCGCGAGAACTTCTGCATCATCATCGTCACGCATTCGATGCAGCAGGCGGCGCGCTGCGCCGACCAGGTGGCGTTCTTCTACCTGGGCGAGCTGATCGAGATCGCGCCTGCCGCAC
>JBKJQU010000288.1:0-6959 GCA_046594995.1 Aestuariivirga sp. | reverse complement strand
TCTCGATCGAGGAGGCCGCGGCAACCGTCGCGCCCTTCAGGTCATCGATGATTTGCGCATAGATATGCTTCGACGAGCGGTGCACGGTGAGACGCGCGCGCCCGGTCGCGGCCTCCTTGATGGCGCGCCGCACGGTCGCCTTGCGCCGCTCCGTCCTGACCTTGACTGTAGCCATCGTTCTCTCCGTAAGCCCTTCTTGCTTTGTAAGCGCTTTGCTCTCTAAGCCCTTGGGCTACCGTTACTTCTTCTTGCCTTCCTTGCGGAAGATGTATTCGCCGGCGTACTTCACGCCCTTGCCCTTGTAAGGTTCCGGGCCACGGTAATCGCGGATCTCCGCGGCAACCTGGCCGACGCGCTGCTTGTCGATGCCGGACACGATGATTTCGGTCGGCTTCGGCGTCTTGATCTCGATACCTTCCGGAATCGGATAGTTGATGTCGTGGCTATAGCCCAGGGCCAGCTGCAGGACCTTGCCCTGCACGGCGGCGCGATAACCGACGCCCGAAATTTCCAGCGTCTTGGAATAGCCCGTCGTCACACCGGTGATCATGTTGGCGATCATGGTGCGCGACATGCCCCAGGCGGAACGCGCGAGTTTCGACTTGTCCTTCGGGTCGACCTTGACGCCGCCCTCTTCCATCTTCGCGATCACCTGGTCGGTGAGCACGAAGCTGAGCTGACCCTTCGGGCCCTTGACGGCGACGTCCATGCCGGAAAGATTGACGGTGACGCCGGCCGGAACTGGAACTGCTTTCTTACCAATACGAGACATGGCAGCTACCTCAGAACACGGTGCAAAGAACTTCGCCGCCCACGTTCTGGGCGCGCGCATCCGCATCGGACATCACACCCTTCGGGGTCGACAGGATTGAAATACCAAGGCCGTTGTAAACGGTCGGGAGCGTCGCCACCGAAACGTAAACGCGGCGGCCCGGCTTGGAAACACGCTGGAGCTCGCGGATGACCGGGGCGCCATCGAAGTACTTGAGTTCGACTTCGATGTCAGCCTTGTTGGCACCCTGCTGCACCACGGCATAGCCGCGAATGAAGCCTTCACCCTGAAGCACGTTCAGCACGTTCTCGCGCAGGCGCGAATGAGGAACCGAGACTTTGGTCTTGCCCCTTTCATGCGCGTTCCGGATTCGGGTGAGCATGTCACCGATCGGATCATTAACACTCATTCTTCTCTCCTGAAGTCCGTATCTGTTACCAGCTCGACTTGACCATGCCAGGGATAAGGCCCTGGTTGGACAACTCGCGAAGCGCCAGACGCGACATCTTAAGTTTGCGATAGTATGCACGAGGACGGCCCGTCACTTCGCAACGGTTGCGGATGCGGTTCTTGGCCGAGTTGCGCGGCATTTCGGCCAGCTTCAACTGCGCCGTGAAGCGCTCTTCCATCGTCACAGTCTTGCTCTGAACGATCGCCTTGAGCCGCGCACGTTTGGAAGCATACTGCTTCACCATCTTACGGCGGCGGTTGTTCTTTTCTACCGAGCTTGTCTTCGCCATATGGGCTTTACCTCAGCCTTGTGTTTCGAGTGACCGCTCACGCCGCCTTGCGGGCGGGTTTGCGGAACGGGAAGTTGAATGCTTCGATAAGCGCACGCGCTTCAGCATCCGTCTTCGCCGACGTGCAGATAATGACGTCCATGCCCCAGACGCGATCGATCTTGTCATAGTCGATTTCCGGGAAAATGATGTGTTCCTTGATGCCGAAGGCATAGTTGCCATAGCCATCGAAGCTCTTGTCCGACAAGCCGCGGAAGTCGCGGACGCGGGGAAGTGCTATGTTGACCAGACGATCGAGGAACTCGTACATGCGCACCTTGCGAAGCGTGACCTTGCCACCGATCGCCAGGTTCTCGCGGATCTTGAACTGCGCGATGGCCTTGCGGGCCTTGGTCACGACGACCTTCTGGCCTGCGATCTTCTCGAGTTCCGAAACCGCGGTCTGAACCAGCTTCGAGTCCTGCGTGGCCTCGCCGATGCCCATGTTCAGAACGATCTTGGTGATCTTCGGAACCTGCATCGCGTTGGTGTAGCCGAATTCCTTGACAAGGGCCGGACGAACGACCTCGTCATATTGCTTGCGCAGGCGCGGAACGTAATCGGCGGGCACGGCCTCGATCACAATCGGATTCTTCGGCGCAGACTTGTCAGCCTTCACCTTCTTCTCGACTGGCGCCTTGGCGCTGTCCTTCCCGGAAGCAGCGGCTTTCGCCGGCTTCTTTGCCTCTTCCTTAGCCATCGATCACTTCTCCCGAACGCTTGGCGACGCGCACTTTCTTGCCGTCAGCCAGAGTCTTGTAGCCTATGCGTGTCGGCTTGCCGTCCTTCGGGTCGCGCAGAGCCAGGTTCGACACATGGATCGGCATTTCCTTGGAGATGATGCCACCTTCCTGGCCGGCCGTCTGCTTGGTGTGGCGCTTGGCGAGATTGACGCCCCGCACCACGGCCCGGTTCTCGGTCGGGATCATGCGGACAATTTCGCCCGCCTTGCCCTTGTCCCTGCCGGTGGTGACAACAACCTTGTCACCCTTCTTGATTTTCAGCTTCGCCGACATCACAGCACCTCCGGTGCGAGCGAAATAATCTTCATCTGGTTTTTGCCGCGGAGCTCGCGCGGCACGGGTCCGAAAATACGGGTCCCGACCGGTTCGCCCTGGGCGTTGATAAGTACGGCTGCATTGCGGTCGAAACGGATCGTCGAGCCATCCGCACGGCGAATGTCCTTGGCGGTCCGGACCACGATGGCCTTCATCACAGTACCCTTCTTCACGCGGCCGCGCGGAATGGCCTCCTTGATCGACACGACGATGACGTCGCCAACCGAGGCGTACTTCCGCTTCGAACCGCCCAGCACCTTGATGCACTGAACCCGGCGGGCACCGGAGTTGTCCGCGACATCGAGATTTGTTTCTTGCTGGATCATCTGATCACCCGTTCACTCGTGGGCCGTTAAGCCCGCTTCTTGTCTTTAAGCCTGGCCTGCGGTGACCTTTTCGACGAGGGTCCAACGCTTCTGCTTCGACAGCGGACGCGTCTCCTCAATCCGAACGGTATCACCGGCCTTGGCCTGGTTGGTCTCGTCGTGGGCGTGGTACTTCTTCGAAAGACGGACAGTCTTCTTCAGAACCGGATGGCGCAGGCGGCGTTCCACCTTGACCACGATCGTCTTGTCGTTCTTGTCGCTGACTACTACGCCCTCAAGGATGCGCTTCGGCATTTTCTTCTCTCCTACTTCGCGGCGGCCTGCTGCGACTGCGCCGTCTTCAGACGGGCGACGTCGCGGCGGATCTGGCGGATGCGCGCGGTATTCTCAATCTGGCCGGTTGCCCTCTGGAAGCGCAGATTGAACTGCTCCTTCTTGAGCTTCAGGATTTCGTCCTTCACCTGGTCCTTCGACAGGGCGCGGATATCAGTATTCTTCATGGCGGTCACCCTCTTACTCGCCCAGACGCGCGACGAAACGCGTCTTGATCGGCAGCTTGGCGGCAGCGAGGTTCAGCGACTCTTCAGCCACTTCGCGCGGCACACCGTCGATTTCGAACAGCACACGGCCCGGCTTCACGCGGGCAGCCCAGTATTCGGTCGAACCCTTGCCGGAACCCATGCGCACTTCGGCCGGCTTCTTCGACACCGGAATATCCGGGAACACGCGGATCCAGATGCGGCCGGCACGCTTCATGCCACGGGCAAGAGCGCGGCGAGCCGCCTCGATCTGGCGCGCGGTCAGGCGGTCGGGCTCCACAGCCTTGAGGCCGAAGGCACCGAAGTCCAGCGTATTGCAGCTGGTCGCGCGGCCATGGATGCGGCCCTTGAAGGCCTTCCGGTACTTAGTCTTTTTCGGTTGCAGCATTTTCGCTAACTCTCAATCCTCAGGCCGCGTCGCGGTCGCGGCGGCCACCACCACCACCACGGGAACCGGAGTCCTGCGGCTCATTCATGCGCTTGTCCTGCGCCATCGGATCATGCTCAAGGATTTCGCCCTTGAAGATCCAGACCTTCACACCGTTGGTGCCGTAGGTCGTGAAAGCGGTCGACGTGCCGTAGTCAACGTCCGCACGCAGAGTGTGCAGCGGAACGCGGCCTTCGCGGTACCATTCGGTACGTGCAATTTCAGCACCGCCAAGACGGCCCGAGCAGGTGATCTTGATGCCTTCGGCACCCATCCGCTGAGCGGACTGCACGGCGCGCTTCATCGCACGGCGGAAAGCCACGCGGCGCTCGAGCTGCTGGGAGATGTTCTCGGCAACGAGAACAGCATCGACTTCGGGCTTGCGCACTTCAACAATGTTGAGATGCACTTCCGAACCCGTCATGTCCTGCACCTTGCGACGCAGCTTCTCGATGTCCGCGCCCTTCTTGCCGATGACCACACCCGGACGCGCCGAGTAGATGGTGACGCGGCACTTGCGATGAGGACGCTCGATCAGAACCTTCGAAACGCCGGCCTGCTTCAGTTCCTTCTTCAGATACTCGCGAATGGCCATGTCCTCATGGAGGAGCTTGCCATACTCGCGGCTGTTTGCGAACCAGCGGGAATCCCAGGTGCGGTTGATGCCGAGGCGCAGACCAATCGGATTTACTTTCTGACCCATCAGGCAGCTTCCTTCTCTTCACGCACTTCGCGAACGATGATCGTCAGTTCGCTGAAGAACTTTTCGATGTGGCCGACGCGGCCGCGTGCATTGGGCATCCAGCGCTTCATCACCAAGTTCTTGCCGACCCATGCCTGGGCCACCACAAGAGCGTTAATGTCGAGATCATGGTTGTTCTCGGCGTTCGCAATCGCGGATTCGAGCGTCTTCTTGACGTCCTTGGCGATGCGGCGGCGCGAGAAGGTGAGATAGGCGAGAGCCTTGTCCACCTTCATGCCGCGGATTTCGGACGCGACATCATTAAGCTTGCGCGGGCTGATGCGGATCGACCGGGTGACGGCCTTCGCTTCATTCTCCGGCAGGGCGCGCGGGCGAGCTTTCTTGCTCATGGCTTACTTGCCTCCCTTCTTGTCGCCGGCGGAATGGCCATGGAAAGTCCGCGTCGGCGAGAACTCACCGAGCTTGTGTCCAACCATTTCCTCCGAGACGATCACGGGGATGAACTTCTGGCCGTTGTGGACCTGGAATGTCAGGCCAACAAACTGCGGCAGGATGGTGGAGCGGCGGCTCCACGTCTTGATGGCCTGCGTACGGCCACCTGCGCCGCGAACGGCATCCGCCTTTTTCAGGAGGTACCCGTCTACAAACGGGCCTTTCCATACAGAGCGTGTCACGGTCTACCTCTTACTGCGACTTCTTGCGGTCATGACGGCTGCGCACGATGAATTTATTCGTACGCTTGTTGCTGCGGGTCTTTGAACCCTTCGTCGGCTTGCCCCAGGGTGTGGCCCAGTGCTTGCCGCCGTTTGTACGGCCGCCGTTCGGGTGGTCGACCGGGTTGCGGGCGATACCGCGCGAGATCGGGCGCCAGCCCATCCAGCGGGTGCGGCCTGCCTTGCCGATCACTTCGTTCATGTGGTCGGGGTTCGACACCGCGCCGATGCTGGCAAGGCAGGTCGAGTCGACCATGCGGGTTTCACCCGACTTCAGCTTCAGGAGCACGAAACCCTGATCGCGTCCGGCGACCATGGCGTAGGTACCTGCAGCGCGGGCGAGTGACCCGCCCTTGCCGGGCTTGGTCTCGATGTTGTGGACAATGGTGCCCACCGGGATCGAGCCCAAGGGCATCGCGTTACCGGGCTTCACGTCCACCGACTTGCCGGCGATGACGGTGTCACCAACGGTCAGACGCTGCGGCGCGAGGATATATGAGAGTTCGCCATCCTGATACTTGATCAGCGCGATGAAGGCGGTGCGGTTCGGATCGTATTCGAGCCGCTCGACGACTGCCGGCATGTCGTGCTTGGTGCGGCGGAAGTCCACCAGACGGTAGGACTTCTTGTGCGCGCCACCCTGCCCGCGTGTGGTGACGCGGCCGGTGTTGCCACGGCCACCCTTGTTGTGAATGCCTTCGGTCAGACCCTTGACGGGCTTGCCTTTCCAAAGCTGACTGCGGTCCACCTGAACGAGGTGGCGGCGGCCGGCGCTGGTTGGATTGAATGTCTTGAGTGCCATTGCTCTATCTCACCACTCAGAGGCCGGTCGTCACATCAAGCCGCTGGCCCTCTTCGAGGGTCACATAGGCCTTCTTCACATCGCTCAACATGGCCACCTGGCCCTTGAAACGACGCTTCTTGCCCTTGCGGATGAGCGTGTTGACGGCCTTCACCTTTACGCCAAACAGGCCTTCGACGGCCTTCTTGATCTCGGGCTTCGTGGCGGTGCGCGCCACATTGAAGACGACCTGGTTGTGTTCGGAGACCAGCGTTCCCTTTTCGGTGATCGCCGGGCTCTTGATGATGTCGTAGTAATGTTCCTTTGTCACTTGAACCGCGCCTCCAGCGCTTCAACGGCCGCCTTGGTGAGAACCAGCTTCTTGCGGCGAAGAATGTCATAGACGTTGATGCCCTGGATGGGCAGCACGTCAATGTTCGGAATGTTACGGGCGGCCTTGGCAAAACCATCATTCACGGCGGCGCCGTCGATGATGAGTGCGTTGACCAGGCCAAGTTGCTCGAAGGCCTTGACCAGCGTCTTGGTCTTGCCGTCGGCGTCGGCCTTGTCGAGGATGATCAGGGACGAGGCCTTGACCTTGCTCGAGATGGCGTGGCGGAGGCCAAGCGCGCGGATCTTCTTGTTCAGCGACGTCTCATGGCTGCGCGAACGCGGGCCGAAGGCCTTGCCGCCGCCGACGAAGATGCCAGACTTGCGCGAACCGTGGCGTGCGCCGCCCGAACCCTTCTGGGGGCCGAGCTTCTTGGTCGTACGGCTGATTTCGCCGCGCGACTTCGCCTGGTGCGTGCCCTGCTGGCGCTTGTTGAGCTGCCACTGGATGACGCGGTGAATGAGATCACT
>JBKJQU010000136.1:0-11251 GCA_046594995.1 Aestuariivirga sp. | reverse complement strand
ATGCAGGTCAACTGCTCGCCGATGGCCTCGTGGATGAGAACGGCGGTGACGGCGGAATCGACGCCTCCCGAAAGCCCGCATATGACCCGTTCGAAGCCCACCTGGCGCTTGATCTTGGCGACCATCTCGGCCTTGAAGTGCGCCATCGACCAGTCGCCCCTGCAGCCGCAAATCTCGAGCGCGAAGTTCTTCAGGAGTTTCGCGCCATCGGGCGTGTGGACCACTTCCATGTGGAACTGCGTGGCGTAGAACTGCCGGTGCTCGTCGGCAATCGCCGCAAACGGGGCACCCTCGCTTGTGGCAACAACCTTGAAGCCCGGCGGAATGGCGGTGACGCGGTCGCCATGGCTCATCCACACCTGGTGGCGCTCGCCCTTTTCCCACACGCCGTCGAACAGCGCATTCGGCTCCCTTACCTCGACGAAGGCCTTGCCGAATTCACGATGGTCGGAGCTTTCCACCCTGCCCCCAAGCTGGGCGCACATGGTCTGCTCGCCATAGCAGATGCCGAGCACCGGAAGCCCCCGCGTGAAGACGCGGTCGGGTGCGCGCGGCGAATTCTCGTCATGAACGGAAGCGGGGCTTCCCGACAGGATGATGCCTTTGAGGCCCGGCCAGTCCAATGCGGTTCCGGCCTTCTGGAACGGCACGATTTCGGAATAAACCCCCGCCTCGCGAATGCGCCGGGCGATGAGCTGTGTCACCTGGGAACCGAAGTCGATGATGAGGATACGGTCTTGCATGGTGAGCGTTTAAGGGAGCCAGCCGGAGTCTGCAAGCGCATGCTCCTCCGGCGGACATCACGCGCCGGAAGCCGCTACCTTCCGCCAGATGAGGCCACGGCCCGGGGCGAACAGCAGGGCGAGCACGAAGAGCGTGGTCAGCGCCAGCACGATGGTGGAGCCGGTGGCGGCATCCAGATGATAGCTCGCCAGTGTTCCGGCTATGGCCGAGACCACGGCTGAGGCGACCGCCACCAGCAGCATATGGTCGAAACGCTTCGTCAGCAGGAATGCGATGGCGCCGGGGCCGATGAGCAGCGCCACCACGAGAATGACGCCCACGGCCTTGAGCGCGACGACGATGGCAAGCGACAGCATGATCAGAAAGGCGAGGTCGAGCAACTTGACCGGAAGCCCCAGCGCATGAGCGTGGCCGCGGTCGAAACTCACAAGCAGGAGGTCGCGCCGCCGCACCAGCACGAAGCAAAGGCAGACCGCGGCGACGGTCAGCGTTTCCAAAAGATCCTTGACGTCAACGCCAAGGACATCGCCAAACAGGATATGGAGAAGATGCTGGTCGCTGTCGATCTTGGTGAAGAGCACGAGGCCCAGTGCGAACATGCCCGAAAACACGATACCAAGCACCGTATCGCTCTTGAGGCGGCTGTTGGCCTTGAGCCAATTGCTCATCCAGGCGCAGAACAACCCTGCCCCGAAGGCGCCAAGCAGCAGCGGCAACCCCGCCACCTCGGCCAGCACGAGGCCGGGCAGTACGGCATGACCGACCGCGTCGCCCATCAGCGACCAGCCGCGCAGCACGAGGTAGCATGACATCACAGCCGCCATGACGCCGATGATCACTGCGACCGCGAGTGCGCGCTGCATGAAGGGCAGTGCGAAGGGTTCGGTGAAGAAAGTGAGGACCGCGTTCAACGTGCCACCTCGCGGGCCATGGCTTCCGCACGGGCATTGGCCGCCAGGCGCCGTGATGCGACAAGCCCGTGCTTGGGCGCAAAGAGAAAGGCCAGCAGGAACACCGTTGTCTGCAGCACGACAATGACACCGCCGGTGGCGCCATCGAGGAAATAGCTGATATAGGCACCGGCGGCGCCCGAAATACTGCCGATGGCGACGGCGATCCAGATCAGCCTGCCGAAACGGTCGGTAAGGAGATAGGCTGTGGCCCCCGGCGTCACCACCATTGCGATGACGAGGCAGGCGCCCACCGTCTGCAGCGCCGCGACGGTAGAGGCCGATAGCAGAACGAAGAACAGGATACTGAGGCGCACGGGATTGATCCCAACGGCGCGGGCCTGCGTCTCGTCGAAGAACACCAGCATAAGATCCTTCCAGCGCAGGCCCAGGATCGCCAGCGTTACCACGCCGATGATGACGACCTGGATCGCGTCGGAGTCGGAGATGCCGAGGATGTTGCCGAGAACGATGGTCTGAATGTTGACCGAGATCGGATTGATGGAGGCGGCAAAGAGTCCGGCCGCGAAGAATCCGCTGAACACGATTCCAATCACCGCATCCTCGCGCAGCGCCGTCACGCGCTTGACCAGCACCATGGCGCCCGCCGCCAGCAGGCCTGCGAAGAAGGCGCCCGCCGCATAGGGCACCTTCAGGAGATAGGCCGCAGCAACACCAGGCACCACCGCATGTGCCAGGGCATCGCCCATCAGCGACCAGCCCTTCAGCATCAGATAGACCGACAGAAAGGCGCAGACAGCCCCGATCAGGGCCGAGACCCAGATGGCCTTCAGCATGTAGCCATATTCGAAGGGGACCAGAAGTTCGCTCATTGCTCCTCCTCCCGCCGCTTGCCGCTGCCGCCATAGAACACGGCCGGCCTTTCATCGTCGGTCAACACCGTAAGGCTGCGGCTGTCGTCGTCGGCATGAAGGGCGGCGCCCTTGAGGCTGAACTGCCGCAGCACGCCGCCGAAGGCGTGTTCCAGGTTTTCCGGGGTGTAGACCGTTTCTGTCGGGCCGTACGCCAGCACCGTGCGGTTGATCAGCACCACCTCGTCGCAATACTCCGGCACGCTGCCGAGATTGTGGGTGGACACCAGCACCAGATGCCCGGCATCGCGCAACTGCCGCAGGAGTTCGACGATCGCCGTCTCGGTCTTGACGTCGACGCCGGTGAATGGCTCGTCGAGGAGAATGATCTCGGCCTCCTGAGCCAGCGCCCGCGCCAGAAAAACGCGTTTCTTCTGCCCGCCCGAAAGCTCGCCGATCTGCCGCGCCCTGAGTTCGAGCATGCCCAGGCGTGAAAGCGCGGCATCCGCCATCTCACGGTCCTTTCGCGAGGGGATACGAAGCAGACCCATGCGGCCGTAGCGGCCCATCATCACCACATCCTCGACGGCGACCGGATAGTTCCAGTCGACCTCCTCCGATTGCGGCACATAGGCGACCATCTGCCGCTTGAGCGCCTGCACAACGGGATATCCCCCGATCAGAACCTCGCCACGCGTGGGCCTGATCAGGCCCATGATGGATTTGAACAGCGTCGACTTGCCCGAGCCATTGACGCCGACGAGGCCGCAGATCCTGCCGTAGCTGAGTTTGAAGCCCACGTCCCTCAGGGCCTCATGGCCGTTGGGATAGACGACGGACACGCCGGATACCGAGATTGCGGGCTGACCTGCAGCTGCCTGGGACAAGAGCTTAAGCATTGAACCCCTTGACGATGGTGCCAACCGTCACCTCGAGAAGCTTCAGATAGGTGGGTACGGGGCCGTCCTCCTCGGAAAGCGAATCGACATAGAGCACGCCGCCATAGCGCGCGCCTGATTCCCGGGCCACCTGCTGTGCCGGATTGGGCGACACGGTGCTTTCCGAGAACACGACCGGAATCTTGTTGGCGCGCAACAGGTCGATCACCTTCCTCACTTGCTGCGGCGTGCCTTGCGCATCGGCGTTTATCGGCCAGAGATAGGCTTCCTTCATGCCATAGTCGCGCGCCAGGTAGCTGAAGGCGCCTTCAGACGTGACCAGCCAGCGGATCGGTTCCGGAATGCGGGCGATCTCCTTGCGCAGCGGTTCGTCGAGCGCACGGATCTGTTCGGAATAGGCCTTGGCGTTGCGCTCATAGATCGCCCCATTGCCGGGATCCTGTGCCGAAAGCGCCCGCGCGGTGTTCCGGACATAGATCAGCCCGTTCAAAGGCGACATCCAGGCATGGGGATTGGGTCTCCCCTGGTAGTTCCCCTCGCTGATCGGAATGGGCTCGACTCCCTCGCTCAGCGTGGCGCTGGGAACGCCTTCGATGTTGCCGAGGAATCGTTCGAACCAGCGTTCGAGGTTCATGCCATTCCACAGGACCAGCTCCGCATCCTGCGCGCGCGCCACATCCTTCGGCGTCGGCTGATAGTCGTGGATCTCGGCGCCCGGCTTCGTGACCGACACGACTTCCGCAGCTTCGCCCGCCACATTCCGCACGATGTCCATGATGATGGTGAAGGTTGTCACCACCTTGAGGCCGGAAGCCCCGGCGCTCCGCCAGGTCAGTGGCAAGGCCGCCGCCCCCGCCATCAGTGCAAGTCCGTGTCTCCGGTTGATACGCAACATGTCAGCCTCGAAAGTTTCACAAACCTAAGTTTAGCAGTGGCTAAATCTATTGCAATAGGGTAATTTCATATTTGCAAGACGGAGGCCAGAATTGCCGCTACGTACCAAAAAGCCAGGAACCGCGAAAATCCGCTCGGCTGCCTTCAACCGCATCCGGGCCGATCACAGTTCGGAGCTGGCGGAGGATTATGTCGAACTGATTGCCGACCTGATCGATGAAAAGGGCGAGGCGCGAGGCTCCGAAGTCGCCATGCGGCTTGGCGTCGCCAATGCCACGGTGGTGAAGACGATGAAGCGTCTTCAGGATATCGGACTCGTCACGCAGGAACCCTATCGCTCGATTTTTCTCACCGGCGAAGGCTGGAAGATGGCCGAGGATGGCCGGAGGAAGCACAAGATCGTCGAGGCTTTCCTGCTGGCCCTGGGCATCTCCGAAGACACCGCCCGCATCGATAGCGAAGGAATCGAGCATCACGTAAGCGAGGAGACGCTGCGGGCGATGGCAAGGTTTCTGGCAAGAAATTGAAAAGCACTCATCCGGCTTGTCAGCCACCTTCCCCCATGCTTCGCACGGGCGAATGCGCTAATGGCGATGTGCCTTCTCCCGCGTCTTCGTGGGAGAAGGTCCCGACAGGGGGATGAGGGCCTCTACCCTCTCTTCATCACCGCCACAAAGAACCCGTCCGTGCCGTGCTGCGCGGGCGTCAGCAAAAGCGTGTCCTCTGAACCATCCGCCGAGACCGGCGCTTCACCGCCGATGGCGCTGGCCCATTGCTCCTTGTACGGAATGATTTTCATATCCTCGTGGCGCTGCAGGAAGTCCGCGATCTGGCCGCCGTTTTCCTCTGGCAGAACCGAGCAGGTAATATAAGTCATGCACCCGCCGCGCTTGACCAAATCGAATCCTTTTTCAAGCACTTGGCGCTGATCTTTCAGTCTTTGGTCGAGCTGCTTCTGGGTGAGGCGCCACTTGGCATCGGGTTTCCTCCGCCATGAGCCGCTCCCTGAGCACGGTGCATCGATTACCACGCAATCGAAGGGGCCTGCGGCTTCAAGCTTTCCTGGTTCCTGCGCGGAGATCACGTCGCAATTGGTAACACCGGCCCGCGTGAGACGGTCGAAGATCGGCCGCAAGCGGAAGCGGTCCGTATCATGTGCCACGAGGCAGCCTTCATTGTTCATCATCGCGGCCAGCGCCAAAGTCTTGCCGCCCGCACCGGCACAGATATCGGCAACCGTCTCACCCGCCTTCACGCCCGAAAGCAGTGCGGCGATCTGCGATCCCGCATCCTGCACTTCATACCAGCCGCGGCCATGGGCGGGCTCGGCCTCGACATTGGCATTGCGCGTGTCGTGTCCCGGTGCCGCGATCCGCACGGCGAGTGGCGACAGCGGACCTTCAACCGCGCCAAACCGCGCGATCGCGTCAAGCACTTCAGCCCGCGCGGCTTTCAGTGTGTTGACGCGAAGATCGATGGGCGCACGGGACGCAATCGCCGCCCCCTCCTCCGCCACCCGGTCACCGAAGGCCGCTTCGAAGGAGGGCACCAGCCACTCCGGCAAATCGGCCCTCACCGCCACGGGCAGATCATCGCGCATGGCGCGGGACAAGGCGGAAATCTCGGCCTCCGTCAGCGCGCCCGGCCCATGCTCTTCCGCCACCATGGCGGCGATCTCTTGCGGAGCCTGCCCCCAGAGATCATGCAGCGCCGCCAGCACCAGCGCGCGCGGCCGCCCGTCGCCCATGCGGGCGGACAGCGAGTTGCGCCGCCGCAGGCAGTCGAACACCAGCGTGCCGATGGCATGACGGTCGGTCGAGCCCGCGAAGCGGTGGGTCTTGCCCCACTCGCGCAGCGCCTCCGAGGCAGGCTGGTGATGCTCGAACACTTTTTTCAGAATTTCGATTGCCGCTGCAACGCGGCCGGCGAGACGCATGACTTATCCGATCACATAAAGACGAAGGCCGAACCACAGCCACAGGATGACCACGGTGACGAAGCCGAAGAGGAACAGTTGGAACCGCGTGATGACGATATTGGGGCCGATGTGGACCAGCGCATGCCCGATGCGGCTGGCAACGAACACCCAGGAGAGTACGACGGCCACCCAGTCGGCCAGGCCCGTCGCCACGATGAGGGCGAGAGCCGCATAGAACAGCACCGGCACCTCGAACTGGTTCTGGTAGTTGTTGGCAATCTTTTTGACGTCTTCCGGCCACTTGGTACCGTCGACGGCCACGTCCTTCACCTTCACGCGGCCTGCGCGTGCCGCCTGGAAGCGCGCGCGCCCCATGCGGCCACCCACATAGAACACCAGCGCCACATGTACGAAGGCCGGCAGCAGCAGCCATTGCAGAATTGTCATTTCTCGAGACCCATGGTTTTTGCCAGATCGGCAATGTCCTGCCGCAGAAGAAGTTCTGCGACAGGTGAGGTGAGTTCGTCGCGGACAGGAACTGGCAGCGCGCTGAACCGGCCGGTCAGCGCCGCATTGAGCTTCGCCAAATCGAAGCCGCAACGGAAATAACTGATGCCGAGGGCTTCGCCCTTGATGCCTTTCGAGACATAGTCCTCCGCCTGCGCAACATCCTCGAAGGACATGGTGCGGACATAGGCATCACCGACCGATTCCAGCACGTCCACATAGATGTTGCCCTGCGAGTCCTTGTCCGTATCGTAAGCCATGTTGCAGCTTTCGATCTTCGCCTTCTCATCATAAGCGCAAATGCCGCGCTGGTAGACGACGTAGTTCACTTCGCGTGTCGCCTGGAATTTCTGAAGGTCGACATGATAACCGGTGAACCCGCCATCAGTGCCCTGCCGGAAAAAATTCAACGCGCAGCGCCGGGTATCGAGCGGATCTGCCTTCTCGGGATCGCCTGCAATCGTGAGGTGGCCCGAGAACGGATATTCGCCCGCAAGTGCCGGAACTGCCGTCATCAGCGACGCGATCAGCACGGCAGTCCTGATCCGCATCATCAGCTTTGCCGCTGGTAGTTGGGCGCCTCGCGCGTGATCATCACGTCATGCACATGGCTTTCGCGCATGCCCGCCGAGGTGATGCGGATAAACTGAACCTTCTCGCGAAGCTCGTTCAGGTCGGCAGCACCCACATAGCCCATCGCGGCGCGAAGCCCGCCGACAAGCTGGTGCAGCACGGCGCTGGCAGGTCCCTTGTAGGGCACTTGCCCCTCGATCCCTTCCGGCACGAGTTTCAGCGAATCCTTCACCTCCTGCTGGAAGTATCGATCCGCCGATCCACGCGCCATCGCACCGACCGAGCCCATGCCGCGATAGGCCTTGTAGCTGCGGCCGTTGTAGAGATAGACCTCGCCCGGGCTTTCATCGGTGCCCGCCAGCAGAGAACCGATCATTGCTACGCCAGCGCCCGCGGCCAGCGCCTTGGCGAGATCTCCCGACAGCTTGATGCCGCCATCGGCGATCACCGGAATGTCCTGCTTCGCGCCCTCTTCCGCGCATTCCATGATGGCGGAAAGCTGCGGCACGCCAACGCCCGCCACAACGCGCGTGGTGCAGATCGAGCCCGGCCCGATGCCGATCTTGACGGCATCCGCACCCGCATCGATCAGCGCCTTGACGGCTTCGGGCGTCGCCACATTGCCCGCGATGATCTGCACCTTGTTCGACAGCTTCTTGATGCGCGTCACCTGGCTGATGACATTGGCGGAATGGCCATGCGCGGTATCCACCACGATGAGATCGGCTCCGGCATCGACCAGCAGGCCAGCGCGCTCGAAGCCTGCATCGCCCGTGCCGGTGGCGGCACCAACGCGAAGCCGCTCATGCTCGTCCTTGGCGGCCAGCGGATGGTCCGCCGCTTTTTCCATGTCGTTCACGGTGATGAGGCCGACGCACTTGTAGTCGTCATCGACCACGATGAGCTTTTCGATCCGGTACTTGTGAAGAAGCCTGCGCGCCTCGTTCCGGTCGACTCCGATCTTCACGGTGACGAGGTTTTCGTTCGTCATCAGGTCGGCGACCTTCATGTTGAGGTCGTTGGCAAAACGCACATCGCGGTTGGTGATGATGCCCATCAGCTTGCCGTTGGCATCGACCACCGGAATGCCGGAAATCTTGTGGCGCTCCTTCAGTTGCAGCACGTCGCCGAGTGTGGCTTCCGGGCGGATGGTGATGGGGTTCACCACCATGCCGCTTTCGAAGCGCTTCACCTGCCGCACGTGCTCGGCCTGCTGGTCTGGCTCCAGGTTCTTGTGGATAATGCCGAGGCCGCCCGCCTGCGCCATGGCGATTGCCAGCCGGGCTTCCGTGACGGTGTCCATCGCTGCCGAGATGATGGGGATCGAGAGCGAGATCGAACGGGTGAGCCGCGTGGCCGTCTGCACCTGTGCGGGCAATACGGAGGATGCACCCGGCTTCATCAGTACGTCGTCGAATGTCAGATATTCGGGGATGGGGCGCGGCGCCATGGGGCCAACCTCTCAATAATCGATGACTCGGGGTAAGATTGGCGGCTGTCCTTAACACCCAAGTGTCAACCGGGGCAAGCGGGGAGTGGAACGCGCGGCAAATCCACACGGAACCTTCGCGGGCGAAACGGTGTTTAAAGCCCTTAGGCATGCAGCGCTCTGCGCCAAGGGGAAAATCTGGAAGATGGAGTCTTATCTGGTTCTTGTCGCTGTGTTTGGCGCCATCATCCTCGTCACGGCCTGGCTGCCCATTGTCCTGAAACGCCTGCCGCTTTCGTTGCCGATCATCTGCATCGCACTCGGCATGGCGCTTGCCCTGTCACCCATTTCCTACGTGACGGCGGCAAATCCGCTCGAAAACCGCCTGCTCACCGAAAGGCTTACCGAATTCGTGGTCATCGTCTCGCTCATGGGCGCGGGCCTGAAACTCGACAGACCCTTGAGCTGGCGGGGCTGGATGACCACGTGGCGGCTGCTGGCCATTGCCATGCCGCTCACCATTGCAGGCATTGCCCTGCTGGGTTGGAGCGTGCTGGGCCTCAGTGTGGCTTCCGCCATCCTGCTGGGAGCCGCACTCGCCCCGACCGACCCCGTTCTCGCCAGCGACGTGCAGGTTGGACCACCCAATTCGAAAGAGGAAGACGAGGCGCGCTTCGCGCTTACCTCCGAGGCCGGGCTAAATGACGGGTTGAGTTTTCCCTTCGTCTATCTCGCCATCGCCATTGCCCTGTCGCAGGAAACGGGCGAGCCATGGCTGGGCCATTGGCTTGCCGTCGATGTCGTCTGGAAGCTCGCTGCCGGCATCGGGATCGGATGGGCGACGGGCAAAGTGTTGGGCCACTTCGCATTCGGCGTTTCCAAACGCTCGCAGCTTTCGCGCACCAGAGACGGCCTTGTCGCCATCGGCATCACCTGCCTTTGTTATGGTTTGACCGAACTTGCCAATGGCTATGGGTTTCTGGCCGTCTTCGTGACTGCCGTCACGCTGCGCTCGGTGGAACGCCGGCACAGTTACCACAACGAGCTTCACACCTTCACGGAACAGATCGAGCGGCTGTTCATGATGGTGATTCTCGTCTGCTTCGGGGCGGCCATTGCAGAGGGCACCGTCTTTGGCGCGCTGGATTGGCCGGTGCTCGGCGTCGCCCTCATGGTTCTGTTGGTCATTCGTCCGCTCTCTGGCCTCATCGGCCTGGCGGGCAACCGTCAACCGCATGATGAAAGGGCCGTCGTCGCCTTCTTCGGCATCAGGGGCCTGGGCTCGTTCTATTATCTGGCTTACGCACTGGGCCAGGCGAATTTCGACAAACCGGAGATCCTGTGGGTCACCGTCTGCGTGGTGGTGCTGATCTCGATCATCGTCCATGGCATCACTGTGACGCCCATCATGACTGCCATCGACCGCCGCCGGAAGCGCAAGGCGGCACAGCCAGCCTGATTTACTCCTCGAAGCGGCTTGCCGGGTCGCGGTCGCGCTCGTATCGATGGACAAGCGGGAATAACGGCAGCCAGGATTCACGGCGGATGATCCAGCTTTCATAGGTGGGCTGCAACTGGTCAGGCGCATCGAGCGAACCGAGGTTTACTTCGATTTCATCGCCTGAGAGTCCGAAAACCGTCGATCCGCAGCGCGGGCAGAAATGCCGCCCGGCGTATTCGCGTGTCTCGCCCTCGATCTTCACCGCATCTTGCGGGAAGATGGCGGAGGCGTGAAACAGCGCGCCATGGTGTTTGCGGCAATCCATGCAATGGCATAGCCCCACCCTGTAGGGTCGCCCGGAGGCCACGAACCGGACATCGCCACACAGGCAGCCGCCAGTGAATTCAACCATTCCAATCCTCCTTCAAGATCCGCGCGTTTGACCACGACATGGCCCGCGGCCGCCGCATATTGCGCTTCGCGCCGCACGTTTAATCTGCCCGGACGGAACAAGAAATCCAACCTGACGTTTTAAATGACATATCCAGATTGCCGAAAGGACGAAAGCATGGGCATTCCATTCACGGACTCTCTTCACCAGTTTTTTGAACGCGTTTCGCTGCCCTTCAATGGGTTTCTCGGCCTGCACAAGCCTGCCGCCGACCCGCAGCATCAATTGCTCTGGGACTGTTATCAGAGCGGCCAGATGACCGAGGACGATCTTGAACGCGAAGCTTGGGCAGATCCTGATTTTGCCGTGTTCATCGCCAGCAGCCAGCGGCGGCACAACTAGCCCCGGAACCCTGTTGCGAGAACGAACAGTTCAGCTGAATCATCGCGGCTGGCCATCGGCTTCACATGGCGCACCGTGATGAAGTCTTTCTTCATCAGTTTGAGGAGATCGCTTTCGGTGCCGCCGCGCAGCACTTTTGCCAGGTAAGTGCCGCCCGGTTTCAGAACTTGGGTGGCGAATTCATAGCCGGTCTCGGCCAGATGCATGATGTTGATATGGTCGGTCTGGCGATGCCCGGTGGCGTGCGCCGCCATGTCGGACAAGACGCAATCGGCCTTCTCGCCTCCCAGC